>JBHLNT010000244.1:0-5761 GCA_048941265.1 Promethearchaeota archaeon | reverse complement strand
GCCTTGAAAGAAAGACTTTCAATACCTATCGTAGGAAATGGAAATATTATAGAACCAAAAAGTGCAAAATTTTTTATAGATTTTACAAATGTTGACGCCTTTATGGTTGGCAGAGAATCAATGGGAAATCCAGAAATTTTTTATCAGATTCATGAATACTTAGTAAAGAAAAAATTGGTTTTATTCAAAAATGATAAAGAAAATATGAGAAATAACTTTAGAATTTATGAGGAGACTGTAGACGATTACTTTAATGATATTTCTCATCCAATTGGTAATCAAAAAATTAAATTTATGGAACTAAAAAGAAATGCAATCTGGTTATCAAAAAATATTGATAAATCATCAAAGTTAAGAACCATGTTAAGCAAAACTAAGGATTATGTACAGCTTAAAGAATTATTAGAAAACTTTTTCTTATGTCAGGAAGATTAAAGTTTTTTTATAAAGTATAAAGCTATCAAAAGGCATGCTAATATCCCACTTATAATGGAAGAAATTATTAAAACTAGACTTATAATTTCAATAGCAGATAAAAACAGAGAACTTCCAGTATAATAAGCATTTGCAATGACTGAAATTATAATAAAGATTATCAAGCATAATACTGTTAACACTAAAAAAAGCAAACCTAACTGAAGATATTTTTTCCGTTCCATTAGAAAAACCATAAAAATATGTATAAAAAATAATTTAAAATAGTTATTTATACTTTTTTAAAAGCTCTTCTGGTGTAAAGACACCATCCTCAGTAATTATTCCAGTCACTAGTCTAAAAGGTGTAATATCAAAAGCATAATTTAAACACTCAACTCCATCTGGTACAATTTGAACTTTTCCTAGTACATGACTAACTTCTGTACTATCGCGTTGCTCAATTGTAACATCTTTAATTGTTTCTTGGAGAGACAAGGTTGATGTTGGAGCTGCAACATAAAAAGGGATGTTATTATCTTTTGCTGCTAATGCTACCAGATAAGTTCCTATTTTATTAAATACTGCATCTGATGTTATTCTATCTGTCCCAACAATAACCTTATTTATTTTACCAAGTCTCATAATTAACCCAGAAGATGTATCTGAAATCACTTTCACTGGAATTTCATCATATTGTAGTTCAAAAGCGGTTAATCTAGCACCTTGCAATCTTGGTCTTGTTTCATCAGCGATTACACTGATTTTTTTTCCATCTTCAATCGCAGCTCTGATAGGAGCTAAGGCAGTTCCATATTGTACTGTTGCAAGAGAACCAGCATTGCAATGAGTCAAAACAACATCTCCATCATTTAATAAATCAGCTCCATGTTTACCGATATTTTTATTTACATTTATATCTTCTTGAGCCATTAGTTTTGCTTCTTCAATGACTAATTCTGATAAGTTTGAAGGGTTATCGGGGTAAGAACTAACAATATCCCAGATTCTGTTAACTGCCCAGAAAAGATTTGAAGCAGTAGGGCGAGTTTTTCTAATTATATTGGCCGCTTCTTCCATCTTTTTAAGAAATTCTGATTTAGGCAGCTCTTTGTATTCAATTGTAGCTAGACCCATTCCCATTGCTGCTGCAACACCTATCGCCGGAGCTCCACGAATATTCATTGCCTTTATTGACTTAGCTACATCTCTAAAGTTATCAAACTCAAGAAATTCAAGTTTGTGAGGAAGGACTGTTTGATCGATTATCTTAACTTTATTATTAATCCATTCAATTGAAGGAATCATAAATAGTTAGAATTATACAAACCTTAAAAATTAAATTTGAAATTTTTCGGCTATATAATTTAAATATTATAAGAAAAAAGCATATTATTCGAAGAATGTTTTTATAGTTTAAATTAACTCTATAGTAAATAAAAAAAATGATTATAGAAAACGATTTAGTTAGGATTACTGTTGAAGAACATAAGGAATATACATCAGAGAAGATTGAGATAAAAGATGAAGATAAATTTATCCCAATTCTTGGAAGTAATGAACTTCATAGCACATTGAATTATTGGGCGAATGATAAAAGAGAAATGAAAACTTTAGCATTTTTAAAAAGTAAAAAGAAAAAATTATATTACCAAGTAAATGATAATGATTTTAAACTGAACCTAGACTATTGTTTGGAAGAGAATAATATGATTCATATCAGATATAAACTTTCCAACAACAGAGACATAAAATTGTCGAAATTAGGAGTTAATTATGCCATTTTTTTAGATAATCCGCCAGACTTTACTTGGGTTCCTCACCTAACACCAAGAAGGAATTTTGTTATTGGAGATCATGTATTTAGGTCACCAGTTATTATTTATAAAAAAGGGAAGTACGCTATGGCTTTCATTCCTGATTTAAAAACGCTTGGAAGCAATCGTCCTTATCAGAGTTTTATAAGTCTTAATTTAAAGTCAACAAATTTTGAAAAAAAGCCTCAATTGTATTACTGTTTTGGTAATTATGAACCCTCTGGCCATATTTTCTTCAAACATTATTCTTCTAAAGAATGGGGAATTAATGCTGATACAGATTTAACTTTTCGTTATTATATAATCGTATTTAAAGAAAAAACAAAGTTTCAAATTCTACAATACTTAAATAACTTTTTTTGGGAAAAATATGGTAGAAAGCTACTTTATAATAGTTTAGAACCCCAAATTTTACCATTTTCTACAAATGTAGAGGAAGGATATAATGCTATATTAGAACGTCATAAATATTGGTGTGATTTCAAAATAAAAAACTCTGAGTGTGGAGGTTTTTGGCAGAAATCATGGATTGGGAAGAATAAGGAATCATTTAAATTTGTCAAACAAAAAGAGTTATACAAAATCATACAAAAACATTCAAATTCCCAAAGATTAGCTCAAATATGGAATAATGCTTGGTTTTTAAATGTTAGAACTGCTTATGGTTTTAGGTATTTTGGTGAGTTTTGGGATAATGAAAACTTAATCGAAAAAGCAAATAAAATTATAAATACAATTTTATTTTTACCTCGTATTCAAGGAGTTTTTCCTAGTGTTATCTTTCCCGAATCATGCAATACAGACAGAATTTCTACTATTAATGGACTTAAAGCTTTTTTATATACAGAGGAGTTTCATATCGTAGATTGTTGTTTAGCTATGTATTGGACAATCAAATATTCCGTAATTTTTGGATATAACACAGAAGAAATAATCAATAAATCTCTTGAACTTACAGATTTATTGATTAAAATTCAGTTAAAAAATGGAGCAATTCCAACCTTTATATCATTTAAGTCTAACGAAGAAGAACCATTTGTAAGTGAAGAACTTATTGATTCAGCAAGTTCGGGGGCAGTATTAATGTTTTTATTAGAATTTTATAAAATCTCCAGACATGACAAAATAATCAGCGTTTGTGAGAAAATTGCTTACTATATTAAAGCTGAGATAATTGATGGATATAAGTGGCACGATTTTGAACCATTTTTTTCTTGTAGAGGGCGTAAAACTGAATTCTATGATGAACTAACTCAAAGTAATATAATGAGTACTTTATGTATATATTGGTGTGCAGAAGGTTTTAAAGAATTGTATAGAATATTAGGCAAAGAGGAATATTTAAAAGCAGGAGAACATACAATAGCAGTTTTATCTTTATTTCAACAAGTTTGGAATATGCCCTATATTAGTATTAATACATTTGGGGGTTTTGGTGTTCAAAATGCAGATGCAGAATTGAATGATGCTCGTCAAGCATTATTTGTACGTACCTATATGGATTATTATTTAATTACTGGAAATAAAGAATACATGGAAAGAGGAATCGCAGCTTTAAGAGCATCATGGACTCTTCAATTATTAAAAAATTATGAGAAGATCAGTCCTGGAAATTTAAAAGGAATTGATACTATTGAAGGAATTGATAAAGGATGTGTTTTTGAAAATTATGGTCACTTAGGAAAAGATGAAAGGGTATCTGGATACACTTTTTTCGATTGGGGGATTGGGACAGCAGCAACCGCAACTGCCTATGTCAAGATGAATTTTGGAGATTTATTCCTTGATTTTAAAGAAAAAAATATTTTTGGTATTGATGGTATTAAAATTGAATCTTTTGAATTTCAAAAAGAAAAGGTAATTATCAGTATGCAAATCTTACAAGGAAAGAAATATATTATAATTAAAGGAAGAGACAGTCCTTCATACGGATCAAAAATTATAATAAATGATAAATTTGTAATTGAAAAACAGAAGACTGAGTTAGATATGGGATTTAAATATGAAAATAACTTTTATTAATTGAAAATGGAAATCGATGCAAAGGAAGAGAAAGTTATTGTAAAATCTCCGATAATCTCATGCTCTCGAAGAACTGATATCCCTGCATTTTTAATGGATTGGGTAATAAATCGAATTAAAGATGGATATGTCGATGTAGTTAATCCATTTAATCGAACGCAGATTTCAAGAATATCATTAAAACCAGAAGATGTAAAATGTTGGGTTTGGTGGAGTAAAAATTTCGAAAAATGGATAAAAACATATGAAAATAACCAAGAAATCTTTAAATCTTATAAAGGACATACATTTCAATTTACAATTAATAGTCCCTCAATCTTGGAAAAGAATATTAACATATCTTTAGAAAAGCGCTTCAAGCAACTAGAGTGGTTAATAACTGAATTTAGTTCTGATGCTATTAATTTTAGATATGATCCAATAATTTTTTACAAGAGAATAGGCTCGAATAAATTATTGAATAATCTTGGTAATTTTAATCTTATTATTGAAAATGTCGCTACTTTAGGGATTAATGAACTGATCTTCTCCTTTGCTACTTTCTACCCTAAAGTAAAGAAAAGGATGAAAAAAAGAGGTTTTATTCCAATTGATCCTTCATTTGAGAAAAAGAGAGAGATTTTAAGTAATTTATTGAAAGTTTGCGATAACCATAATGTAAAAATGAAAGCTTGTTGTCAACCAGATTTACTAGTGATAAAAGGAATAGAACAAGCGCATTGTGTAGATGCTATCAAAATTGAAAACTTAATTCAAGAGGATATTCCAAAAGTAAAGGATTCAGGACAGAGAAAAGGTTGTGGATGTTTTAAGTCAAAAGATATTGGTGGATACTCAGGTATCTTTCGTTGTCGTCATAATTGTACTTATTGTTATGCCTCTCCTGCTAAAATTTAGTCTTTAAATTATCATTTAAATCCTTTTGAGAAATATTTATGTAATTCCCAAAATGGTGGTACAATCCCAAGCTCTGAAATAATATCATAAAAACAAAATGCACCCCATTGATCAATTATTTTCCCTTCTCGATTAAAATATAAAATTGTAGCACCCTCAAATTCCACATATTTATTTGTAGGTTCAAATCCCCAACCTTTTCCTGAATGTGTACCGCGTCCGATATATCGAATCCAAACTTTTTCTTCTTCTCCTTTCATTTCAATTATTTCATATTTTAAATCAGGAAAAATTGAACGAAAATGTTTAACCTCATGCTTTATTTGAGCAGGACCTACTTTGTCTATATGAATCCAACTCGGATTATAATTGGGATCTACAATCTCATCAGCAATTGCATAGTCTGGTTTACTCCACAAATTCTCAAACCATAATTTAGCAATTTCTTCAGTTTTTTGCGGTTCCATTTTTAAATCAATCAGTACGTTTTTTTAAGAGAAATTTTATATTTTTTCTAATAATAAATATCTAAAATTCTTTTAAATATTAAAAAAGATTTATCTTTATAATAGTACTATTTATTTTATAACTTAAGAATATAATAAGAAAGA
>JBHLNT010000243.1:0-5833 GCA_048941265.1 Promethearchaeota archaeon | reverse complement strand
TGTGGATATTCTATAAAGTTTATACCGATTATAAACGTTTTAACTATAGTTATAGTCATATATATATTAATATCTGCGGGATTAATCCCCTTTTGGTCATATGCATAAAATTGCTGAATTAATCCTAACTCTGTACTAATTCCGATACTCAATAGTTCAGATCCTTCAATACCTTTCTTGTTTTCTTCATTTGGAGTAATCTCGAGATTTTCGACTTTATATGTTTCATCATTAAATGATCTTTGTTCAGTAGACTCTGTATAAAATAAATTTTCACTTGAAATTTGAGATTTATCAATATTATACTCAATATCTGAGGGATAGACATCTAGATCAGGGATGATATACTCTTCTGGATCAATCGGTTCAATATTTTCTTCTGAGGGTTGAAAAAAACCTTCATTATTCGCATAGTTTCTCAATTTTTCTTGAATCTTAACATTAAGCTCTTTTATAATATCAACAACAGCTGATTCAGGAGTCCATATACTCAGCTTTCGTAATTGAAAATCATTTAAGATATTTTTTATAGCACTATGAAAAATAAACTGAGGTGGAGAGGTTGGAAAGTTTTCATCGAATTTAATTTCTAATTCGTATTTTTTATCGGGAGTCTCAAAAACATAACCATATAAATGAGCAATATTTCCTGATACCATCCAAAAGGAAAATTTTGAGGCGATTTTTTGAGCCTCCATTAATATTCTTTGCTTATCCAAAAGATCCACGTATATAAATTTTAATTAAATTGCTTTAATACTAACTAAATAAATTTAGATCTTTAAAATATTTCCAATATAAATAGTAAAATACAAATTCCTTTAGTTATAATTTACCCAAATCTTAATCTACTTTAAAATTGGAAGCATTTGTGGTCCATTTGGAAGGATTAATATTTTTGCGTTTTCTCCATATTTTTTTAAACTCATTTTAATTGCCTCCTCCACATTAGTTGCATATTTTAATCCAATATTTCCAATTTCTCCCTCTTTTAATCTAGAAATTACATATATTTCTGCCTTCATCATAATTCTGGTTAAGACTTGTATTTCCCATTGATCCGGAACAATAATTTCTTTATTTAAAACTTGTTCATAAATTTTTTTCGGAGTTTTGCCCGAATAAATTAATTCTTTAAAATTATCATGTCCAATCCCATCAGAAAGTTCATTTACAGAAATAATCGTCCCATTTTCTTTTACAGCCATTTCGCCAATAGCCATGCTTTTTACAGCCTGATAGAGATTAAGATCTAGTGGATAACCTCCATTTCCACAAATTACTATATCATAAGGTTCATTTATCTGCTTAAAGATATGATTTAACTGATAATTTACAAGTTTTTCATGGACTTTTTCCAAATTACCGGCAGCGATTTGCGTAATTTTATGGTTTTCATTTATACAGACATTTACAACAAAATCAACCCCAACTGATTTCACAATTTCAGCAGTAATTTTATACATAGGATTTTCCTTATATATGCCAAAACGAGCATATGGAGAAACGATATTCTTTGCTGAATGATTCAATTGTATCGTTTCTTCTCCAGCGATTCCAGGAACTATTGACTTTCCCCCACCTGAAAATCCAAAAAAAAAATGAGGCTCTACATATCCAGATAAAATTTTCAAATCGCTTTCACAATAATGTTTATTAATATAAATTGGAATATTATCAAAAGATTTTCCTAAATATTTTATTGTATTTTTATCAGTTGCATTATGGTCCTTTACTTCCAATCTATTTTTTAAGTCTACACCTAAAATTCTCTCTAATTCATTTTCACGAGACTGACGATGCAAACCTGTCGCAATTAAAATTAGGATTTTGTTATCATTTATTCCATAGCTATTTAATTTTTTAATTAAACCTTCTAAAATAACATTTGAAGGTACTGGTCGTGTGGCATCGTTTACTACAATACAAACTTTCTTTATTATTTTCTTCTTTTTAATGATTTCTTTTAAAGGTGGACAACCAATAGGATTTTCTATTGAATCCTTTATGATCTCTATTGGATTTGTTATTACTTTTTGTTTAATAGGTTGAAAAATTGTGACATTCCAAGAGGGATCGATTTCTATTTCTAATTTATTTTTCCCATAATCAAATAACATTCTTATTTACCTTATATTTGATTCATGAATAATTTCCCTTGCTTTTTCGAAAATTTCACCCATTTTGACTCCCGCAGGACATTTTTGCATACATAATTCGCATAATGTACATGAATGGAATATATCATTGATTAAGGGATCTAGTGTTAATTCTCCGTAAACTAAACCATTTAAAATACTCAACCGGCCTCTTGGACTGAATGCTTCTGATTTGAAATGAATTCTTGAAGGACAAGTTACTATGCAAAATCCACATCCCATACAATTCAACTCTAAAATTTTATCAGATTGGTTTTTTAATCTCCTTATCACTCTATTACTGATAACTGGTTTACCATCTGCTTTACCTTGACCTGGGTTTAAAATACCATTAGGATCTAATAATTTTTTTATTTGATACATTATTTCTAATACATTCGAATTATGCTCTAAGCTAAGAAAAGAGGTTTTAATTTTTCCAATTCCATGCTCACCTGTAATAGTCCCCCCTACAGGTAAAATAAGCATTTTATATAGATAATTTAAAGCAAAATGATATTCATCTACATCAATTTCATCATTTTCATTGAATAAAAAAGTGGGGTGTAAATTCCCTTCCATATGACCAAAGCTAGCTACTTTTATTCGCGAAAGTTTTAGATCTTTTGGAAGGGATTCAATTTTTTTAACAACTTTGGCAAAATCTGTTATTTGAATTGTACAATCTTCTAAGCAAGCGGTAGGACTTATCCTGGCTAAAGCAGGTAGGGCATTTTTTCGGGCAGTTATTAATTTTTCGCGTTCTTCATCGTTAGACGCTACTTTATTGAATATTGGATTCCTCTCTAATATTGTATCATTTAATATTGTAAAACTTTCTTTGATTTCTTCCTCATTATTACCATCAATTTCAGCTAAAAGCACATAACCAATTGGATAATTTTTAAATTCACCACTTAAATATTCAAAAACAGCTTGAGTAGTAAGTTTATCTAAAAACTCTAATAAATTAGGAATAATACCCGTTTTTCTTAATTTAATTACAGATAGGCTAATATCTTCAATATTTTTAAAGATATATAGACCTAATTTTCTTTTTTGAGGTAATGGTTTAATTCGTAATCCAATTTTGGTAATTATTCCTAATGTCCCCTCCGAACCGATCATTAAATCTTTTAAATTATAAGAAGAAACAGTTTTAAGAACTCTTGATCCTAAATTTATAACATCTCCATTTGCTAAAACTACTTCTAAAAATAACACATAATCTTTTGTAACTCCATATTTAAATGCTTGTATTCCACCAGAATTAGTAGCTACCATACCTCCAATTGTACATACTGAACTTGACCCGGGATCTGGAGGGAAGAAATAATTATATTTTTTTAATTGTTCATTCAAATCATCACAGATTACTCCAGGTTCTACCTCAACTAAATTATTGCTAATATCAATGGATAATATTTTATTCATTTGACTTAAGTCTATAACTATACCTCCAAATGCGCTTTTTGAACCAGCAGACAAGCTTGTCCCACTTCCTCTAGGTGTAATTGGGATTCTATTTTCATTAGCTAAATACATTATTTTTGAAATTTCCTCTGTAGAAGTAGGCATTAATATTAACTCAGGAATCCAATCTTTTTCAAATATGGTACTTCCGAATGCATAAGTCCATCTAATATCATAATTAGAATAGTAGTTATCTTCACCAACTATATCTTTAAACTTTTGATGTAGTGTCTTAGAAACTATAGAATAATGTGAATTCATTGCGAAAATTGACTTTAAAAAATTTATATTATTTTAAAATATTGAGAATTAATAATTTTGATTTTTATTTATTTTTATTAATTAAGTTGAAAGGTATTATATTTTATAATCACAAGTTGAGATAACTTTCCATATTTAATTTAAATATGGTTATGAAATATTCGAAAATCATCTAAATTACAAATCTACTTAATAAATCAAAAAAGGTAACCTCAAAATAGAAAAAATTAAAAATATTATTCTTTTTTAGCAGTTTTGATATTTTAGTTCCCTTGAATTTTGACATATCCAAAAAACCCAAAAATTTTTGTATAGTTATATATGAATCAAGTTTCTGGTTTTAGCTTTTTAATTCTAAAGGTCCAAAATTTATTTCCACTAAAATTAATTAAAAAACCAAATATTATGGCTACAATTTCAGCAAATATATACCAAATATCAAAATATTCTACCAAAATATAAAGGACAAATAAATTTATAATTAAAGAGATTAGACTAATAATGATAAATCGTGCATATTTTATCCCAACTTGGTCTCTAACTTTTTCTTTAAAGACCCATAATTTATCAAATAAATAATTGTGTAATCCTGCAACAACAAAGGCAAATACTTCTGAGATTATATAAAATACTTGGCAATATTCAGTGAAAAAATATAACACTCCAAGATTTACAAATGTTCCTAAACAACCAACGAGGGCAAATTTAAATGCTTGTTTAAAAGTAGTTTTTGATAATACTTTTACCATGAAAGATGTCACGATTTTTAGAAAAAAATTTTATAATTTTTTATAATTTTAATCAATTAAATTATTTATAATATTAGAACTATTTAGTTGAAGGATATTATCATAATAATCGCACATTATTGTACAAATTGTAATTCTTTTAAATTTAAGAAAATTAATAAAAATTGAAAAATTTTTAATTATAGTTCTATTGAGGATACTATATCATGTATATTGGATTTCTTCTTGCATTCCATTTTTTTTTTTTTGGTTCTCTTTTTATTATAGTTTACACCCTTCTTTTTATTTTTTCTGAAAAAAAGTTCGATCTTTTTAGAAGTAACCTCTATATTATTATTCCAATGTATAGTATTCTGTGTTGGGCACTTTTTTGGGCTATTTTCCTAAGACCAGGTCTAGAGGGAGTGGCTTATGATTTTACAAATTTCTATTACTGTGGAGAAAAAGTACTAAAAGAGCCATGGAATTTATATGATTTTAACGCAATTCAACCAGGTGGGATAAAATATGGCTATAAATATCTCCCTAATTTTGCAGTAATTATAGGAGTTCCGCTATATTTATTACCATCAATCTCTATTGCCTACAAAGTTTTTTATATCATTAATATTATCTTAGCAATGTTATATGTAATTTGGTTTAATAAAATCTTAATTTTATTAAATTTAAAAAAGAAATTACATAGATTTTTGTTTCTTTTTTCAATGTCAAATGGATTCATAGTTCTGGAACAGTTTAAAAATAATCAAATGAAATTTTTAATTGGACTTATCTTATTATTTATATTAAAGCAAGAAATTCAATATAGGATCCAACCATTTGATAAAGATTTGAAATTTTACTTAATAACATATAATCTCTTTATTTTAATAATTGGTGCGTTTCCTTATCTTCTTTTTTACTTTCTTATATATCTATTCCAAGATATCCCTTATAATCAATTATTCAATAAAGAAAATCTAAAGAAATATATCATTATAATAGTTTCATTTACCGCTCAAAACTTTTTATTTATTTTATATCCATCATTAATTCGAGATTACTATAATTTTATTCGAGTTGAAAATTATCGATTCAATAAGAGACTTTCACAGCACTGGTTAAGATTTTATCAGGATTATGATATTCCATTACCAATAGAGACAGCTCTTTGGATAAACAATACATTATTAATTATTTTATATATAATCGTAGGTCTTTTAGCATTAATTA
>JBHLNT010000242.1:0-5849 GCA_048941265.1 Promethearchaeota archaeon | reverse complement strand
GAAAATCTTCAGTTGTTTGTCCATTTATTATAATAGGGATGAGTATTTTTTCTAACAGTTTTAGCAATTAAATCACCTAACTTTTTTTTCTATATTTGAAAAAAAAGAACAATAATTTTATTCAACACTTTAGATGATTATCTACTTTTATTATATTTAAAAATACCACTTAGAAATTATAAAAGAGAATTTTTCTTAATTATTTTTAAGATTTTTAATTCTTTAAAATTTCATGAAGTATTAATTATGTATTGAAAGATTTTGTTCCATTTTAATAAATAATAAAAATTATTGACCCAAAAGATTTTCGAATTTAATTTAGTTTAAATTTTAGTTAGCGCTTCATTTTATCTAGGTAATTTAATAATATTATAGTTATTGGCAAGAACCATGCAACTATACTCAAAAATATACACCATTCTATTAATGGTGGTGTAAATAAGGGTATAACTCTAAAGAAATATAAAAAAATAATTCCAGTAGCATTTATTATCATAATATAACCTAATACTCTAGGTATTATCGTTTTTTTCAATATAATAATTAGACCAGTAGCAAGCCCTCCAGTTATAAATCCTACAAATAAAAAAAATGCCAAAATACCATGTATATAAAAAGGATTGAAATCTTCATTGAAAATACCAACACCAACCATCCCAATAGAACCAATTATAAAACAAATTTTTCCAACATAAGCAATTTTTTTAAGAGAGATTGACTTATTTAAGAATCTTTTGCTTAGATTAGGCCCTGAAACAAGAATTTCTTCCAAATATAAGTAAATTGGTATTAAAAGAACAGCTGTAGAAATTGCTATAGAATTTAAAATATATGGAGCTGGAGTATGATGTGGTGAACCTAGATCACTAATATAGTTGTTTACTATGCTATATCTTTCAGATCCATAAATATCTGCAATAATTATAGCTAAAATTATTCCTGGATAAAAAGTTATGAGGGTTATATAAATACAAATTCTCACTATTTTTTTAGAGAGTAATTTTTTATAAAGCTTTTCTAATTCAATTTCGGCTATTTCTTTAATTTCTTTCATTTCTTTAATGGATATTCTGTGGTTTTTCATTTAAATCCACATTTTAATATCTTAACTATATCTATTTGAATATTTAAAAATAAAAAAAAAGTTTAATTATAAAATAATTAGCGCTCCAAATGCTATAAAAATAGGCGCAAATGCAATTGAAACAGTATTTATAACTTTCACAAGAATATGGAGCGATGGTCCAGCAGTATCTTTTAAAGGATCTCCAAAAGTATCACCCACAACTGAAGCAGAATGGGCCTCAGATCCTTTTCCTCCTAAAAGTCCGCTTTCAATAGCTTTTTTTGTATTATCTAAAGCTCCACCACCAGTATTTAAAACAAAACCTAATATTATTCCTGAAATTGTTCCAGATATTAGAAAGGCAGCCACAGCAATAGGTCCAAAAAGAAATCCAAGGATAATTGGAGTTAATGTAGGGAGTAGCGCGGGAACAATCATTTGTTTTAATGCCACCTTCGTGCCAATATCAATACATTTTTCGTAATCTGGTAAAGTTTTATTCTCAAGGATTCCAGGATCTTCTGAAAATTGACGTTGAATTTCTTTGATCATACCATAAGCAGCCACTCCTGCTGATCTAATTGCTAAAGCAGAAAATAGAAATGGTACCACCGCACCTATTAATAATGCACATAGGACAATAGGATGGTAGATATTAACATCAGTTGTATCGATTTCTTCTAAATACGCTTCAAATAATATTATTGCCGATAATGCGGCGCATGTTATCCCAAATCCTTTTGCTAATGCTTTAGTTGTATTTCCAACTGCATCTAATTTATCCAAATTATACCTTACATCCTCTCCTTGATGAGACATCTCTGCAATTCCTGCCGCATTATCAGAAACAGGACCAAACCCATCGAATGCTAATATAATAGTTGTAATGGATAATAATCCCATTGTAGCCACAGTTATCCCAAAAACACCTCCTAAATATGGATCGATGTTATTTGCTTTACCATATAATTCTCCTAAATAAAAAGTAATCATTATTCCAAGTACAAATGATAAAACTGGAATTGCCGGAGACTCTAAACCTAATGAAAAACCACTTATTACATTTGTAGCTGCCCCAGTTTCTGAATTTTTTATTACTTGTTTGACAGGTCTATATCTTGAAGATGTATAATAATCAACAAGAAAGTAAGTAGAAATTCCTAAAAGTATGCCAATAACCCCGCAAATAAATAATAGTTCCCAACCTACCTCAAAGCATATCAAGGTTAAGACGAAATAAAAAAAAATCGTAAGAATTGAAGTAACAACTAAACCTCTTCCAAAAGCTGCTATAGGACTTTTATCATTTTTTTTAATTTTAACAAAATGCCCCCCAATCATAGCTGCTATATTTCCGAGAGCTCTAGTGATTAATGAAAATATGATGAATAAAGGATTATTTGTAACTATACTCAGAGTAACTCCTATTATCATAGCAGCAATATTATTAGCTGAAGATGATTCATATAAATCTGCACCTCTTCCAGCACAATCTCCAACATTATCTCCAACATTATCTGCTATAGCTGCAGGATTTCTTATATCATCCTCAGGTAATCCATGTTCTAATTTTCCCACTAAATCCGCACCAATATCTGCTCCTTTTGTGAAAATTCCTCCACCTAATTGGGCAAATAAAGCAGAAAAAGATGCTCCAAAAGCAAAACCAAGGATATTTTGGATATTAAAATTAAAAATAATATATAAGATACTTATCCCTAAAAGAGAAATTGAAATAACAGACACGCCAATTACCATACCGGAATTAAAGCCAATTTTTAATGCATGATTAACGTCAGTTTTACAAGCTTGGGTAACTTTTACATTTGACATTGTTGATGCGAACATGGCAATGTAACTCGCTATTAAGGAAGTGATTGCTCCGATCATAAACGAGATTGCTAAAGTAACATTTATTATTATTAGGATAACAAACAGTACAATCAAAACTATAATTATTGTTTTAAATTGCCTTTTCAAATAAGCATTTGATCCTAATTTAATTAAATTGTGAATTTTTATCATTTCTTCAGAACCATTGTCCAACTGTTTCAATCTTCCCATAATCCAGAAAATATAGATAAGACCAAAAATCGAAAGAACTATTGTAATTATTAGGAAAAACCAATATAATGTCATATAATCAGCACTAAATATGATAAAATTAACAACTTGTAACATTCCTACACCTTTTTTTAATTAATTCTATTGTCGATAAATCAATTTTTAAATGATGATTATAATAAAATCTAAATTTATTTAATGATGATTATAATAAATTCTAGATTTCTCGTAATTAAATGAATTTAGAAAATCTAATTATTTAAATTTGGAATATCCCATTGGAGCTTTATTGTTGTAGTCCTCATAAAACTTTCTAAATTCTTAAATCCTTTCTTTTTCTTTTTTGCATAAGATTACATAATTATAAAAAATAATTATAAATGTTAATCGATGCTTAAGGATTTGAGAATAAAAGCTCTCTTTTTTTATCAAGAAGTAGAATTTTTTTGTTTGATTTCCTTTACCCTTGCTCTTAAAGTTGCTTCTGTAATATTGGATAAATTACATATTTCCTTCTGAGTTCTAAATTCATCGCAAATTTTTGATGATATATACAATATTGCTGCTGCTATACCCTTTGGGTCTCTTCCGGATAATACAATCCCATTTTTTTCACATTTCTTAAGTTTATTAATTGCAACATATCTACATTTCATAGATAAATGTAATTCTTCTCTCAATTTATCGAGATAATCTAAAGCATTAAATGGCTTTAATTTATAATGGAGTTCTGGCAGCACCAACCTATAAA
This sequence comes from Promethearchaeota archaeon, assembly GCA_048941265.1. Lineage (GTDB taxonomy): Archaea > Asgardarchaeota > Lokiarchaeia > Sigyniarchaeales > SOKP01 > LW40-45. The sequence continues at coordinate 1,968 of JBHLNT010000242.1, read as the reverse complement.
TCATTCTGAAGCAACTCAGAAATCTCTTTTTCGATATATCAGTATTTTTTATCAAATCTTCCATAAATAGAGGAATATTATTCATTCTAAGAGCACAATATAATGAAGCTGAGGTTAATGCCTCAATTCCCCTGCCCATTGCCAATTTTTTCTTTGTAGCGATTAGATAAATTTTATAAGCATCAGTAGCAACATAATCAGGGATATTGAATAAAGATTTTAATCTATAAAAAGTTTGTGAAGCAATCCATAAATTTCGTTCATGAGCATTTACTAAATGTTGATTAATTCTTGCTAATCTTTTAAATTTTGAGATAAATCTAGGAGATAAATAATTACCTTTAGCATCTTTATTAGGTTTTATTATGGTACGTGGGCCGATTGGACTATAAACACGTTCATTAATCGTCTTCTTTTTTCTTTCATCTACATCAATGCTAAAGCGGGGTTTTCCATCTATTACATTGCTATGAACGGATCCACAATTGGCACATACAAAAAATCCGTTATCTTGTATAATATTGGGAAACACACAGCAATTATATTCCCCATCAAATATAACTAAAGGATTTTTATATCTTTTTTCAGGGATATATGTCATATTTTTCTCACACTTTACTGTTTTTTTATCTTATATGTAAAAGTATTAAATTATGCTGTGCATTTACATTTAGTTTTCTTTATATATATCGGAAGTAAAAATTCATTAATGATATCAAGGATTATCTCCATAGATACATGTCTAATTTCAGGATTATTTCTAAAGTGAAAGTTTATAATTTTATCAAGATCTTCAAGCTTTGGACTACCTATAATAATTAAAAAATTATTTAAACCACTTAATTTTAAGGCATGAATCATATGGGGGCATTCGTTTATTGTTCTAATAAGAGAATTCGGATTTTTGGTAAAAATCTCAACTTTTGCATAGTATAAATTAAAATTTTTTAAATTTAAACCAGCTTGATATTGTAGAATACCTGATTCTTCCAATTTTTTAATCCTTATCCCCACAGTAGGTTGACTCCTATTAACCTTCTTTGCAATCTTGGTATGTGTAGTTGTAGGATTATTTTGAAGAATTTCAATTATTTTTTTGTCAATTTTATCCAATTTAAACGATTTACTCATCATTTTTTATCTTTCATTATTTTTATTTATTATTTCATTAAATTATTCGATTTCAGTAAGATAGACATGATTGGTGAATTCAAATTCTTCAATCCTAAGTTTTGCATCCATTTTATTAGAGTTATTAATGGGAATCTTTACTGATAACTTGAATTCTTCCAGATAATAATTTACATAGAGCACTTTGTCAAGCTTACTAAAATCCATATACATTTTCGTTTATAGCACCACGATATCTAAGAATAATTTTATCATATTATTATTATATTGAAATATAACAATATTTAAATATTTTACTTTTAAGATATTGGAATATTAAAATTAATAAATATTAAGATATATATATAAATACGTAAGAGTCTCTTCTTCTTATTGAAGAAAAATTTGCTCTAGTGTTTTAATAATCCTCAATTTATAAAAAAAAAAGAACTAATATTTAACATATGAATGAATTAACCAAGGTTGTTACGGAATTTTTAAAATTCTTAAGTGATCCTATTAAGTTGGAAATTATAAAATTGTTAAAAAATAGTGGAAAGACGGCTAAAGAAATTGAATTAGCCTTAAACATTAGTCAATCATACACTTCTCAGCTATTAAAACAATTAATGAAAGCAGACCTAATATTACATAAAAAAATTAAAGGTATTAAGACCTATTATATAAAAAATGAAAATATATTTCGAATAATTTCTGCAATAAATTCATTTGTAATTGAGCAACATAAGCATAGATTTCGAAATTTAATTGATTCAGATAATATTGAGAAATTAAAGTAATTAATAGATTTGTCTAGTATAAATTAAATCAGAAATAAATTATGTCTGACAAATTAAA
>JBHLNT010000241.1:0-5857 GCA_048941265.1 Promethearchaeota archaeon | reverse complement strand
GAGGAGGAGAAACAAGAAGTATATGAGATATTTGATAAGATGGGGATTAAGGGAGATACTCTAAATGCATGTGTTGATACGATAACATCCAATAAAGATGTATGGTTAAATTTTTTAGTAGGAAGCGAGTTGGGTTTGGATGAGCCGGAGAATCCTGCTTTAGGAGCAATTTTAACTTTTATATCTTTTGTCGTAGGTTCTTTTATACCGCTTTCCCCCTATTTTCTCAATTTGGGTTTTACATCTTTAATTATATCTACAGTTCTTTCTTTTTGTATGCTTGGCATCGTTGGTGCTACTAAAACTAAAATTACAGGAGAGGGAAAATTAAAGGGGGCTATAGAAATGTTAGTCATTGGGATTTTTGCTTTTGTATGCTCATTTGGAATAGGATTATGGCTTGAACAATTTATTAGGACTTTATAGATACTAGTTATATTGGAATCACATCAACAGATCCTTCAATATTGATGACACCAACCACGGTACAAACTTTTTTAGAATAAGCTTGAGAAGAGAAGATACTAATTAATTTTTCATCAAAATACGATCTATAACCATTTTTAAATTGTTCATGGGAATGAAAATTCTGTAATAAATTAATTAATCATTGGATAAGAATAGGTTTTTTAGAAGATGCGGATCTAACAAAATACGACTGGTAATAATATTTAATTAAAAATTAAATGTAAATTAGATTTTTATAAAAAACTTTTGGTCATGTTCACAATTAGGGCAGATCTTTGGAGCTTCTCTCAATTCTACATTACCGCAGATTTTACATACATAAATATCAATTGATTCAAAAGGTTCATTATTGTCTAATTGTTTTAAATATTTAATATATAATTTACTATGAATCTTTTCTGCCTTTCTTGCTAAATTAAATGTAAATTCAGCTAAGTATGTATGTTCTTTTTTTGCATATTTTAGGAAACTTTTATACATTTTTTTGAATTCAAAAGTTTCTCCTGCTATCGATTGAATTAGGTTATTGCGAGTATTTGAAACTTGATTTTTAAGCTCATCTTCATGGATTTTAAATATTTCATTTAAATCAACTTGAGAATTTGTAATTTTTGATAATGCTTTGATATGGTTTTTAATATGGAAACTTTCTGCATAAGCTATTGCTTTAAATAAATGGGCTATTTCAGGATAATTTTCCTCTGTGGCTTTCTCCGCAAACAACTCATACTTTTTCCTTGCAGTGCTTTCTCCAATAATAGCTTCCTTTAAGTTATCTGCTATTGTTATCATAAATTTTCACTAATATAAGTAAATGATAATTTGAAATTTTTATTTTAAATTATCAAATTGAATTAATCATATTAATTTTTTCTTTTTAATAATTTATCTGCGGTTGTAAATTGAGAAAGAGCTTTTTCTTTATTAAGATTTGATTCTTTTTTTTTAAAAAGAAAAGGGTCAGACTTATATGTCTTATTATATATAGAATTATTTGAGTAATCTATTAAATCATATAAAGACGGATCTAATTCAATAACAAATCGAGAAGGATTTAGATAATTTATTTTATTGTAGGATTGTGTTGATTTAATCGTTATTAGATATAAATCGTCTTTAGCTCTGGTTACTGCTACATAAAAGACTCTTCGCTCTTCTTCAATATCTAATTGATTTTTTGAAATATGAGAAGAAGGAAATAGTTTTTCTGACAAGGAAATAATGAAAACAATTTTCCATTCAAGTCCTTTAGCCTTATGAATAGTTGAAAGGACGACTTGATTATCTTTTTCTCCATCATCTTTTGTTCTCTTTACATTATTCGATAATTCTGAAATATTAAGATTTAAATGATCAAGAAAGTTTCTGATTGTTTTAAATTCGAGTGATAATTCAATCAGGGCATCTATATCACTTAATCTCTCATTGAAATTTTCAAAATTTCTCTGAAGATAGTTTTTAATTGAAATTTTAGCTTTTTGAAGGATTAAAGAAGGTTTAGAATCTAAACTAAACTTTACAAAAGGCTTTAAATAATTGATTAGATTATTAATTATTTGCTTAGAGAGCTTGGTTTCCTTGAAATCTGAATTATAAATCTTAGAAATATTTAATTCTTTTAATGGATCTTTTAATTGTTTTATTTTAATAAAAATTCTTCGAGCAGATTTCATTCCTAGCTTAGGAATAATTTTAAATATCCGACTCCAGGATAATTCATCATATGGATTAAAAATTATTTTAAGATGGGCAAGCACATCTTTAATGTGGGCCTGTTCAAAGAAAGAAACACCAGAGCGAACTTCATATGGTATAGCATTTGCTTGTAATTCTTTTTGTAAAATTATTGAATGAAAATTCGATCGATATAATATAGCAATTTCAGATAGATTAAAACCCTGTTCTCTAAAATCCAAGATTTTTTGAACTATAAAGTCTGATTGTTCTTTTTCATTGAATACAACCACAAATTTAGGCTTAACACTACTTTTTCTCACTGTTTTCATCGTTTTATGAAATTGGATTTGATTATTTTTTATCGAACTATTTGCCAAATCTAATATTTCAGGGGTAGAACGGTAATTGTAAGTAATTTTATGTTTTTTGATATTTTTTAATTTTTCTCCAAAATTAAGGAGATTTTTAAAATCAGCTCCACGAAAACTATAAATGCTTTGTGCATCATCGCCAACTACAATGATATTTTGATTTATTTGAGCAATTTTAAGAATTATCTCGGCTTGAATGAAGTTTGTATCTTGATATTCATCAACAAGAATATATTTAATTTTTTCTGCGATATTTTGAGCTATTTCTTTTTCTTCAAGTAATCTATTCCATAATACAAGCAAATCATTAAAATCAATTAAGCTATTCTGGATTTTACGCTCATTATATTTAATAAAAATATTTTCAAGATTAGAAATGAAATTTTCTTTTAATAAATGTGGATACTTCCACTCTAAAACTTGTTGAATAGATCTATTTGTATTGATTTTATAAGATAATATTTTAAAACATCGTTTAGCGTTAGGGAAATTCATTAATTTATAATTAGGGAGAGAATCCTCAATACATAACTTCATTAATGAATAAGAATCTGTTTGATCAATAATCGTATATCTTGTCTTCAATCCGACTAAATGAGTATAACTTCTAATAAATCTATTAGCTAACGAATGAAATGTACCACCCCATATACCATTTGGTTCTTTACCTAATAAAGTTTTAACTCTTAGTAACATTTCTTTTGCTGCTTTATTAGTGAAAGTGACTAACATTATTTCTGTTGGTTTTACGCCACTTTCAATTAGCTTAGCGACACCATAAGTAATAGTTCTTGTTTTGCCAGAACCAGCTCCCGCTATTACAATCATTGAGCCATTAATATTTTTTACAATATTAAATTGTTCAACATTTAAATTATCTTTAAATGAAACTTTATTAAAAGAGGGAGATCCGTTTTTAAGTGATTTATTTATTTTTGGTGTATTAGTTTGTTCCATGTTTTTATTGATCTTGTTTGCTAGTAAATTTAATTTCATTCGGTTTAGGTTCGTATAAAGTCCCTTCTTTTATCGCTTCTTCAATAGAATTCTTAATGAAACTTTTCTCTATATTTTCATCTAATTCTATAATTTGTATTACATTTTTTTTCTCAAGGGCCTTCCATTTGTTTTCTTCAAACAATTCTTTCAGACGATCATATACACGAGTGAGCTTATTGGTTTTACTCCTTGATTGACCCATAAGAATCATATCTACATCAAATTTCCCCGTTTCTTTGTCATAACCAGTATCTTTTAAGTATCTTTTAAAAAGGATGATTATTTCATCTACATCTTCTTTTAATACGGTATCTCTAAGTGCCATTTTTGCATAGGCTTCACTCATTCGAACTAATGCTTCAAGATTTCTGGCTAATATTGAAACTATTGCATCTTCTTTTTTATACTGTCCCCTTAAATCTAAATAAAATTGTTTTATCGTTTCTTTTGCTTCCTCACTTAAAATAGGAAAACAATTTTTTTTGGCATATTTAATGTACTTTGTTAAAATTTCTTTTCTAATTGGGGCCACCATCTTATTAGATTTTTCAGTATCTCCTAAAAAATCTTCTGGATCCATCGTAGCACTTTGTAGGATGAATTCGGCCATTTGAGCATCATTAGCTGGATCTGGGTGATCCATTACTTTAAAAATTAAATCAAATCGACTTAGAAGAGATGGTGGCAATTTGGTGTTTTCAGTAAATGATTTATATTCATTAAATCTTCCTGTATGAGGATTTGCAGCTGCTATAATGGCAGTTTGTGCTTTTAATGTAGCAACAATTCCTGCTTTTGCTATACTTACAGTTTGCTGGGCCATTGCTTCGTGTAGAGCAGATCTATCTGCCACATCCATTTTATCAAATTCGTCAATGGAAGCAATTCCGCCATTAGCCAATACAACAGCTCCAGCTTCAAGATTCATTTGTCCAGTTTCAGTGTCTTTGATTACTGCGGCAGTTAAACCTACACCACTTGATCCTTTTCCTGAAGTATATAATCCTCTTGGAGATATCTCTACAGCACTTTTAAGAATTTCTGATTTCCCGGTTCCAGGATCACCTACAAATAATACGTGAATATCGCCTCGTTTAAAACTCCCTCCTGGCCTTGGTTTTCTTGTTCCTCCAAATATGCTAAGAGCACATGCCATTTTAAGATCATCTCTGCCAAAAATAGAAGAAGCAATTGATCTGGCTATTTTCTTTTGAATCATAGGTTCTTTTGATAGCTTTTTTATTGTTTTAATATCTTCCTTAGATATGTCTATGTATTCATCGCTCTTATCTTCTGGATCAACAAAATTTACATCCACATAAGTTTTAAACAAAGTTGAATTTAAACCTTTTATTGACTGTGCTAGAACTGATTTAAATACACCCATAATATTAATTCTATCCCCAGGTTTTATTGTATCAACTAAATCATAAGTTAATATGGCTTGAACAGATCGAGGAATTCTCCCGGCAGGCAGATCTTCGGGAACTTCTTGAATGGTTATACTCTGCCAGTCTATAAATTGTGAATTTTTTGAAATAAGCCTAAAATCAGAGTGAGCTTTTGCCTTGCATCGTTTATTAGTGCAAAATTTAGGCCATCTCACTTTTGATGTTAACTGAGGTATATTAATAGATGCTCCGCATAAAATGCATTCAAAGACAGCAATAGTTAATTTTGGTCTGACAGTAGAAATTCTTACTAGAATACCTTTAAACCAAACTAATTTATCAATATTTTTTGAACGTAATCCTCTTATCGGAATTTTTAAGGGACTTTTTTCATCTTTAGTAGTAATTCTTACAAAATATTTTTCATTTGTTAAACTTCCTGATTGAAGTTTTATAACATTCATATATGCTTCTATTGCATCTTCTAATAGAGTTTCAGGGTCATTTTTTAGTAATTCTGCAATTTGAGGATCAAATGAGAGGAGATCTTCAAATAAAATAATTAAGGTATTTCCACCATCATCAATTATCTTATTTATTTGATCTTGATATTTGAAAGCTCCAGGTTTATCTTGAAATAAGCGATAAAAATCCTCAAATCTCTGAACTTTATGAATGGGTTGACTAGGAGTAGGTAAAGGTTGGGTCAAGCATAATCACTTTTTATTCTGCAGTATATCAAAAATATATTTGTTTGTTTTTTAATCCTAAATATTAATGTCGTAATTTTATTAAAGAGTAAATATCTTTTTATAAAAACTACACGAGTGAGAATAAATTTTGTAATTTTTAAAAAAATATATCAAAATTAGATAAATAAACTAACTTTCTCGAATCTTGTGTAAGTTTTCACATATAATAGGATCTTGGCTCATTTCACACCTAATTCTC
>JBHLNT010000053.1:0-25506 GCA_048941265.1 Promethearchaeota archaeon | reverse complement strand
TGCTCACCCTGCCGTCCCGCATGGACAATTTGTATAGCTAACTTAACATTTGGTTGATCATGAACTATTTTAACTAATTTTTTGTGTCCTGAAATATAGGAGTCATTATCTATTCGAAGTTGATATGGGCTCACTGTCGCACTCGGATCTATTCCAGTGAATCCGGTGATAATTAAACCTGTTCCACCACGTGCTAATTCATCATAAAAATCAATTATTTTTTGACCAACGTATCCATATTTTTCAGCTCTATGCTCAAAAGTCGCCGATCTGACAATTCTGTTCTTAATTTCCACATTTCCAATTTTTTGCGGGCTGAATAGTGTTTTTAATTCCATGCTTTATTCTACAATCTCATCTATCAAAATGAATATTAGATGTGTCCATATTTTAGAAAAAATTTAAATTTCTTTTTATTTTGTTAATTTCATATCTCAAATTGCCATTCTCGCTTTGCCCTGGAGATCAAAATCGGCAATGGTTCCGCTTCTATTAACAAATTCCCAATTCTTACCGAAGTCGTTGTACTTCCAGAAGTGTGTATTACAAATTTTTATATCCTTGAAAAACACACCGAATAGAGAGTTTTCCAAACGCTGGGGATTCTTTCCATCGCCGCCCGTTGTCAGTGTTGATTTCATCTCTCCATAGGGCATCGTGATATGATAAGTCTTATCTTCTTGGGTTAATTTTATGTCCACATATCTGGTTCCTAATATTTTTCGCAATATCAATCCTCCCGGCACATTATTGGAGAAAAATGGTTCTAAATATTTTCTTTGTTCTTCTGTAGTAGTATCACTTATATATAAGCCTCCTTCTCCCCCTTTTGCTAATAATTCAGCAGCCTTGTTTGAATATATATCGACTACATTAATCGCTAAAACGCCGCTAATATCAACTTCACCTATCTTACCCTCTTCAATTTTAAATAATTGAAATGACTTACAAGGCTCTTCTCTATCTCTGCCAAAATAAAAGGAGCAATGTCCTTCTGATGCACATGCTTCATACCAAACTCCTTTCATATTCCAATTTAACCTAACTTTACTTTGAGAAATTGATTTTCACCTCATTCTTATTTCTATGATTTAAATATCCTTGGTATTATTTAATACCATTAGGTTTAAATTAAGTTTTAAAAAATTCCTAACCTTTTTTAAAAGACTTCTTTTCTGCCAAAAGATTTAATTCAGCAATTAACCAGCATAGTTCTTCGTAAGTGGATGAGGATTTGTGGATATCTTCTGCTTTTTTTTCCAGTTCTTTTTTCGTGGCTTTACCCTTCTCTTTTAAAAGATTTAATTGTATCTCAGCAAGTTGCCTACATAAATCTTCATAGGATTTTTTTTCTTTTAAGAGATCATGAGCTGCAATAGTAATTTCACCTTCTAAATCTGGATCGATTCCCGCCTCTATTAATTCAATTGTATCTTCATATTGAATTTCTAATTCAGGTCTTCTTTCGGCAGAGATCTTTTGTTTTAAGCCTTTTTTCAAAAGATCCATAATCGCGAGAAATGAACCATATTCTTTGTTTTGAGTTAGTATTTGTATATTGGAGGGAGGTTTTCTTCTTTCATTTAGACTATTGACTTTTTTCACGCAAAACTCTTTTCTTTTCTCGGGTACTTTTTGCCCAATCCATAAATAAAGAGTTTTAAAGTCATCAATTAGGTAAACTTGATTTTCATTAAAAGCAATTTTATTGATTTTTGTTAATCCCCCCCTCACACCCAAGCTATATAGTTTCATTGCATTTCTCCAGTTTTCAAAATATAATATAGTAAAACTAAGGAAATTTATGTTAATAACTTTAACTCTTTCAGATAGTTTAATATTTTAAGAAGAAAATTGGCTATAAAGGAAGAAATTTAACTTTAGGACCGATATTTTCCATTTATGATAGAATTGTAAATTTCCTCTTTTAGTAACTCATATTCTGAGCTTTACGGCAATAGTACATAAATAGGATCGTTTGTTTTTGTAATATCGAAACCAACTTTTTTCATATGAGATTTTTTAATTATTTAGAATTATAATTTCTAATTAATTTACTTTATTTTGACAATTTAGACAAACCATTATTCTAATAATCGTTTTGATATACTCTTATCTTTCAGAGATTACGTTTTAGTGTTTTTGGTTTAAAAATTACTACAATTAATGTAGAAAAAATACCAAGTATCAATACATAATAAAAGCCAGCAGTTGTATTCTGACCAATAGGGAATATAATTATGATTGCTAAATTACTCATGGCATGAAAGATTGTCGCTGCTAAGAGATTTCCTTCAGTATTATTATATATCCACGTGTATAAAATAGAAAGAAAAATAACGACAATTAAGAACCCTAAAAACGAGCCTTCTTGATGGGTGCCTCCAGCAACAAACCAAAAAGGTAGGTGCCAAAACGCCCATATTACTCCAAGCGCGATGCTAGAATATAGTGCATTGCATTTAGCCTGTAAGCGATCAAGAGCATAACCTCTCCAGCCGAATTCTTCGGCTAACCCTCCGGCAAATGTAAAAAGCATGATAAACCATAAAATGAGTAACCACGGTTGAGATAACCAGATTAATTCAACAATCAGTCCTTCTGTAAATATAGCTGTTGAAAAAGCAATTCCGGATATAATAGGAAATAAGAGAAAGATCACGATTACCCATTTCTTTTTTATATGAAAATTCCAGAATCTTTTCCATAACTGTTTGACGCCTTCTTTTCCTTCATTTATAAAGGTTAATGAAACTGCTCCAACTAAAGGTCCAAAATTCCCTATAATCTCTAATATTAGAATGTGAAGTTCAATATTGCCAGTTGATGTACGGCCACCCCCAGTCGGTGAGAGGATAGATGGCAAATAAAATAACCAAGTCCAACCAAAAGCTATTAAAACGAAAAATATGAGGTTTCGAACTTCAAATTCTTTAATCGTGATTTCTGATTTTTTAATTACATTCATATTGACGTTTACAGATTATTTGTTAATTAATCTTCAATTCATTTAGCTTCTTTTCATATTAATAAATTCTTCATTATCTACTATTGAAAAAATAAAAATTAAAAAAAATTAAATTTCTAATAGTCCATCCCATGCAGCTCTTTCCTTTTCGAATGCAGCATTGACGGCTTTACACTCATCACCAAAAAACATTGTAGTTCTCTTTTCCTTATCATAGGGAGCCCATTCAGGAATACCGTTATGGTTAGGATTTCCAGTTCGGGCAAATGCGATCCAAGAATCCATCATTTTTTCACTAAGAGCTTTATTCGGATTTTTGCCAACAAATCTTTCCATATTGGGTAGATTAAGATTACCAAAAACGAAAGGTAATTCAAGAGCATGGCATGAACCTAATATTCCATCGAAAACAGGTGTCGCCCATGTAAACATATAATTGTAAGTATTTGGCTGGTGAGGTTTTTGTGCCTCAAGTAAGCGTGTTGTGGAGATTCGAAATATCCCATCAGTAATAAGAGCCGACATTATTTCTTTAGGGTCTATAGAAAGTTTTCCTTCCCTTGCTTCTTTATATGTATCGAGTATTTCCTTACCTTTTTTATTGTCTATACCTAACATTCCCAAGTATCCAAGCAATAATTTTTCCGATTGATCATCACTCATATTGAATGCATTAGGATCAAGGGCAGTGAATAATTTGAACTCATCCAAATTAGTGCCAATCATAAAATCAAGATGTTTGCAATCGCCATTTTGGAATGCTTTTAAGGGATGTATAGGTATGGTTTCTCCATCAATTAAGGGTCTTAACGCGAGAATATCCCTCGGATTTTCCTCAAAATATTTATTCTGTCCTTCAATAATGTTTTCAGCTGGAATTTTACGCAATCTATCTAGTTCGCCCCTTTTTAAGCCGAATTTTCTCATCAATTTCTTGGTAATTATATCGTTAATTCTAGGATCAATCATGGGGGCGCTCTGAGCTATAACTTTATGAAAAAGTCCTTTAGCAGCGGGCATTGCGGGAAGAGACACAACCGAATAACCACCAGCAGACTCACCAAAAATGATCACATTATTTGGATCACCCCCAAAAAATTCAATATTATCATGTACCCACTTTAGTGCTAATATTTGATCAAACTGACCTATATTGATGGTTTTTCCAGGTACATATAAATATCCAAACATACCTAGTCGATAATTTATAGTAACGACCACAACATCACCTCGTTGTGCTAATGCTGAACCATCATATATGGGATCTATTCCACTTCCAATTACGAACGCCCCTCCATGTATCCAAAACATTACCGGGCGTTTTTTATTATCAGTTGCGGGAGTCCATATATTTAGATTTAAGCAATCTTCACTTTCAGGCTGAAGCTTGCCAAACCATTCTTCTAGCTGTGAATATGCTTGAAATGCACAATGTCCATATTTGGTGGCATCGAGCACACCATCCCATGCCTTTTTCGCTATTGGTTGACGAAAACGTAACTCTCCTACAGGAGGTTCAGCATATGGAATGCCTTTAAATATTTCCAAACCGTTTTCGGTATAGCCTTGGATTTTACCCGACTTAGTTTTAATAATAGCTGTATTATTCATAATAGATATCGAAATTTTTTATAATTTTTAAGTATTGCTCAGTAATATGTTCAGTTTTGAGAGGATAAGATTTTCGAACCTATAATTAGAGTTTAAAGTAAAAAGAGAATTTAAAAACTATATTTTTGGTGCATAATATTCTGATAGAGCTCTTTTGTTAAGGGGATGTATTTTAACTCATTTGGAAGCAAAACGAATAAGGAATCGTCAATAATTTCAAGATCAAAGCCCTCTTTCGTAAGTTTTAATTTTTTCAGTTTAAAAGTATGAGAAACTGAAAGGGCCGATTTAAATCTGCTGTAATTATTAATCCATTCTAAAACCATTTTCTTTAATCACATCTTTATACCATATAGCACTCTTTTTCCATATCCTCTCTTGAGTCTCAAAATCAACCTTAATAATTCCGAATCGCTTAGAATACCCTTCAATCCATTCAAAATTATCCATTAAAGACCAAACAAAATATCCCTTTAGGTTAACTCCCTCATTTATCGCTCTTTGTGCTGATTCAAAATGTCTTTTAAGATAACTCAATCGATCATCATCTTGTACTATATTGTTCGTGATGATATTATCTTTAGCGGCCATCCCATTTTCCGTAATGTAGATTGGAGGGTGATTATAATCATTGTACACTCTCTTCAAAAGATCATATAATCCCTCTGGATATACCTCCCAGCCCATTTCTGACACTTCGACTCCTTTTTCAGGTCTTTTTGGTAATAATAACTTACCTAGATCATTTAGATCCTCTGGCTTTCTAACCCCAACCCGAGTACACGAATAATTATTTATCCCAATAAAATCCATAGGATTTTCCTTTAATAGAATCAGATCCTCTTCTGGTAATGGAGGAAAGTTAAATTGCTTTTCAAATATTGGTATAATATCACTGGGATATTCGGCTTTAAAAACGGGATCTAAAAACCATCGATTTATTACACCATCAACGATTTTAACACCTTCAGCGTCCAAGGCGGAATTAGTTTTAGGGTATACCGAATTAAGATTAAGAGTGGTACCAATCTGACCATCGGCATATTTGGATGACCGATATGCTGCTATGGTTTTCGCGTGTGCTACATTGACTAAATGTGTAGCACGAATCCCACCTGCTAAATCCCTTTTACCATAAGCACCGAGCATATTAAACCAAACAGCAAATACCAATGGTTCATTAAAGGTAATCCAATATTTCACACGATCTCCAAAATGATTAAACATAAATTTTGCATATTCAACAAAAGCATTTACCACTTCATGGCTTTCCCAAGCTCCAATTTTATTTAAATCTGAAGGTAAATCCCAATGATAAAGCGTGATAAATGGATCTATGTCATTAGCGATTAACTCGTTAACTAAATTATCATAGAATTCTACCCCTTTATTATTGATGGTTCCCTTCCCTGAAGGAAAAATACGAGGCCAAGAGATAGAAAATCTATACGCTTTAAGACCTAGTTCTTTCATTAATTGAACATCTTCTTTATACCGATGGTAATGATCGCAGGTAACATCCCCGATATCACCGTTTTTTATTGATCCCGGGGTGTGGGAAAGGACATCCCAAATACTTTCTCCCTTTCCATCTTCGTTCCAAGCACCCTCTATTTGATAGCTAGAGGTTGCAGTCCCCCACAGAAATCCTTTTGGAAATTCTATTTTTTTCATAAAATCTCTCTAATTGATTATTTCTAATTTAATTTAATTTCGAGCTATGATATTTGAGTATTTTATTTTCCCCTTTTTATTAAACGAATAAACTTTTTATCTTGATTTATAAAATAATACCACGTATTTCGAGACATAAGACACTCATCATTAGCTCCTAACGTTTTAAGAAGTTCGATTCGCAGCTCTCTTGCATCAATATTTTCTGGTTCGGATTGGATAAGAACATCTAAGACTTCTAAAGCTAATTGAGCTTGATTTTTTTTGAAAAGTTCTTTTGCTCTCTTTAAAATTTTATCGGAACTGCCAATTAGCCCATAAATTTCCTTCAATACTTCCTTTTCAGGTCGAGGTAAAAGATGAGCAGGATTATGGTCAAAGTACCCATGATACCACCTGTAAACATTAAATACGAAAAACTCTGGTCTCGAGTAAAGGGGTTTAAGAAAAGGGCTCTTCTTAAGATGTTCTGGAACTTTAACAGCGTGAATCATTTCCGTAATATGCATATCTTGATTGATAAACTCTACCACTTGATCGTGCATATCACGGATAACCTCTATATTATGACTTAAGGCTTTTATAGCACGTTTGCCTTTATACATTATACTTCCCCCATTACAAAAAACATATTCTGGATTAAGAGCTCTAATTTCTTCCAAAGTTTTTGCCCAATCTAAAGCAAAACGCGTTGGCTTCCAAGGATTGCCTACATTAGGGAATAGCCCAGGTCCAATCATTAGGTCGCCAATGAAAGCGGATTTAATTTCAGGGACATATACCCATACCACATCATCTGTCTCAGCACGGGCAGTATGAAGCTGAAACGTTTTATCTCCAAGAGAAATTGTCATCTCTCCTAAAAATGTCTTGGTTGGATAAACATAATCAAAAGATCGAACAGTTTCTGGCACATTAAATTGTTGAGCAGTTATACGACCTCTATGTGTTGCTAAGATTTCATATTTCTCAAACCGATCTGGAAGATATTTGCTGGCAATAATTTCTGGATTGTCTGCGAGAAAAGCTGCCGCGCCACCTACGTGATCACCATGACCATGTGAGTAAATGATATATTTGATTTTTCCCTTAATTTTCTTAAATACTTCCTTACCGGCCCCAACCGACAATAAAGTATCAATTAAAACCACACCGTCAGTTGTTTCAATCCAAGCACATCCAGCGATAGGTAAATTAGCGGTATATACATCTTTTACTGGATTCGCGAAATGAATACCTCTGGTGCTAAGTGCATTTACAGGAGTAATATCATCTCCCTTTTTCAAATCCTCATTATTAGTTTTTTCAGACATAAATTCATCAAGTAATTTTTTTTTAGCTATTTAGATATTATTTCTTATTATTATTAAAAGAAATTAAACAACAGAGAATGTCAATTAAGAAGCAAAAGCAGCGAATTTCAGAAATTATTGAAATCTATGATAATCAAGGGATTCATCGTACCGGAACAGAGGGAGATATAAAGAATGCTGAATGGCTTGCTGATGAAATCAAATCATTAGGACTAGAACCAGTATTGGATGGATTCAATATAAATAGATTAGATATTAAAGAGGCTTATTTAAAAATTGGAGAACAAAAAATAAAGGGCGTTCCTATGTTTGATAGTATTACTAATGATAATGAAGTAATTACAGGCTCTCTCAGTAAATTTAATAGTAATACAGCTTTAGGTTCTTCTCTAATATCTCATGATCAAAACCTTGAAAAGGAACGATCTCGTAACCGTCATTGGGGTTTAGTTATTGCAAAGGAAGGCGCTTTTCCTGGACTCTTTCTTATCAATGCTTATAATTTTAAAAAATCCTTTGGACCACCAGTTTTACAGATTTCTAATGAATCTTGACCTTGGATTGAGCAAAAGTCCAGAGTAAATGCAGAAGCGACAATGATTATCGAGAGTATTCGGACCAAGGTAAAAGTTTTTAATGTTGTAGCAAAATTAGAAGGTAAACAATCCGAATTACCTCCTTTAATAATTACAACACCACGTAGTGGTTGGTGGCAATGTGCCTCAGAGCGTGGTGGAGGAATCGCTGGATTTTTAGAAATAATGCGCAAATTATCTTCTATATCTTCGAAAAGAACTATAATATTTCTTGCTAATACTGGTCATAAATTGGGGAATATTGGAATGGAACATTATATAACCACCCATCCAGGATTAGTAAAAAATACCATCGCTTGGATACACTTGGGCGCTAATTTTGCTGCTGCAGATTTAACCCATTTTGGCATAAAATCTCCTCCTTTAATCATTACTCAAGCCTCAGATATGGAAATCCAAGAATTAGCTCTGAAATGTATTGCAAATGAAGGTGTGAAACCTGATTTTTGCATGAAAATAGGCGAATTACCTCCTAGAAGCGAAGCTCGAAATATCCATGAGAAGGGAGGACGCTACTTTTCTTTAATAGGGACTAATAATTATTTTCATCACCCTGAGGATCGCTGGCCTAAAGCAGTAGATATTAATAAAACCGTAAAAATTATTAGAAGTCTGGTTCAGCTAGCTATCGAATTAGCCAATTAGAAAGAGTTTGAATTTATTAATAAAAATCATGAAATTTTAAATTTGTTTTTAATAAATCGGCTTCCCTTGAAGTTGGAAAAATATGGATGATAAACTTGATTTTATTTACCATCCAACTTTTAGACAAAATAGGAAAAAATGAAGAATTAGTTTTAAATTAAATAATATCTAATATTTTTCTTAAACATTATAGTCTAAAATTATCAAATCAACTCGAGATCTGATAAAAAATGGATATTACGAATATAAAAATCGGAGGCGATTGCACGTTATATCCTCCAATCAAAACAGGAATCGAGCTAATTAAAACATTCGAGAAAATTGGATATGATTCTATTTGGTTTGAAGATCATCTCATGGGAATCATGCCCGAATCAATCTGGACTCCCGATGTCTTTACGCTTGCTAAATATATGGATAATGCACATTGTCATCTAGAAACTTTTACAATGATGGCAGTAGCTGCCTTGAATACGAAAAAACCAATTCTGGGAACGTGCGTGACAGAAGCTTTCAGGCGTCACCCTGCTCTAATTGCTCAAAGCATTCTTTCTATTGATCATTTATCAAAAGGTCGTACCATTCTTGGATTGGGTGCGGGAGAGCAAGAGAATATAATTCCTTATGGGATCAAATGGGATAAACCCTTTAAAAGACTTGAAGAAGCAATACAGATCATTAAATTATTTTTTGATAATGATGAAAAAGTTAGTTTTAAAGGAGATATTTTTAAATTAGATGATGCGGTGATAGGTTTGTCACCTATTAAGAAACGTAAGCCGCCACCAATTTGGATTGCTGCCCATGGTCCTAAAATGTTGGATCTTACGGGTAGGGTTGCCGATGGATGGATTCCATTGTTTCCTAACTGTTTTAATATTCAAATCTATAAAGAAAAGCTCAATAATGTGTTAAATTCTGCAAAAAAAGCAAAAAGAAACCCAGAAAGTATCACTCCATCACTTTTTATTCCTCTAATAATAGAGAATGACCACGAAGAATGCCATAAATTAATAAATAGTCCCATAGGTAAATTACAAAGCTTAGTACTTCCAAGTAAAATTTATGAGACTTTTGGTTTTAAACATCCTTTAGGGAAAGATTTTAGAGGACTCATTGATTTCATTCCAACGAGACATAGCAGGGATTCCGTATTAGATGCCTTCGATAAAATTCCGCTCGAAATATGTGAAAAAATCATTGTACATGGTACCCCTGAAGACATTATTCAAGAATTAGAGAATTACATTAATGTTGGTCTAAGACACATAGTTCTCTTTAATCTTACATTTTTTAGCGATTTAACTAAGATTAATACTTCACATGATTGTATTAAAGAAGTAATTGAGTATTTTAAAAAGAATTATTAAATTTATGTTAGAAAATATGAAAATAAAAAATAAAAGGATGTGAGAAAATTGGATTCGTTAGATACCATTGTATTTTTTACAGAAATTTTTAGATTAGGTTTAGTAATCGTAGGATATATATTAAGCGTTAAATTTTTCATGAAATATGTTTCTTTTAAAAAGGAAGAGTTTTTATGGGTGGGTTTATCGTGGCTTTCTTTTACAACAGGCTATATCCCAGGTGTTGTTGTATTTCTTTCCTTAATGGTATTTGGTTACTCTGGTGAATTTTTGATATTGTTCTTGATATGCAATGTATATTTATCTCCTCTCGTTGCTTTGTGTTGGTTTTACGCGGTTGCATGCATTAATTATCCAAGGTATAAGAATAAAGTGAAGTGGATAAGCATAGCAATATGTATTTTCTTTGAAATATTAGCCCTCTACATTTATTTCTATTTCCCAAATCTTATTGGAACAATGCAGTCCCAATTTGAATTTCAATATGGGTTACCAATAATGATCTTTATTTCAATTCTTTTCATAATAACGTTAATTACGGGCATACATTTATCTATTACTGGGATAAAAAGCAATGATCACGATATAAAATTAAAGGGAAAATTTTTATTCGTAGCTTTTATAATGCTCTTTTTTGGTGGAATTTCTGATGCCATGCTTGAAACCATATATCCCATTTTCGGCATAATTGCAAAATTGTTTCTAATTCTTAGTGTTTTTACATATTATTATGGATTCTTCTTGCCAAAATGGGTGAAAAAATAAATTCTAAAATAAAATCTTTAATCTTTTTTTTATTTATAATAAATATAATCCTTATTAAGTTCATTTACCTCATGCTAAGGATATCAAAAAACCTATAAATTTAATTAGATGTCCTATTCTCTAGCTATCGAGCTTCTAAACTAGAGATTTTTATTAATAACCTTTCAGTAAATTCATTAAAAATGATTGATTTAAAACTCATAAAATTGATAATAATGACTTAAAGAAATATTGAAAGTAAGGGGGAGAAGATTAAATGAATTTTGTAATCATTATGACAGTTACCCAAAATAAATCCATGGTAGGAGCTTATGGAAATCCTAAAGTTGATACAACAAACCTAGACAGATTAGCAAGCGAAGGAGTTAGATTTGAATGAGCATAAAATGCAAGTCCATTGTGCACACCTGCATGTGGAGCGATATTATGTGGACTTTATCCCCAATTAAACGGGGCTTATTGCAATAATTTGGCACCTCATTAACATATTGATTTAATGAGTGAGAATTTAAAAATTTAAAAATTAAGAGATGGTGTTTCTTGGTTTTCAATAAATTTCTTACTAAGGGTATGGCTTTTTGGAATAATATAATACCTGTCTAATAACCATTTAAAAAGTGCTTCTTTCAATTCACTTTCAATATCTATATGCTCCTCATCAACGATAAGATTATTATACTCCAAAGGATCTCCTTGCGAATTAGTCAATACGAATCCATTACCTCGTTTCGGTAAAGCCACAATTTAAAAAAAGTCTTTAGTGTATTCTATTTGCGGATATCAATTTTCAGGGTTCGCAATAATAATATATATAATAGTACTAAATACAACAATTTTTGTATTTTTTGCCACTTCCACAGGGACAAGGATCGTTACGTCCATATTTTTTAACTTTAACTGGCATTGGCGATCTAATATTCCTTTCAAATTTGATTTTATTTGCCAGATTCTCAAAGTGAGGTAGTGTATGAGCATAAAATTTTTTCCAACCGTTGCATAATACGCTTAGAGTTTTTGGTGATCCTGTACCACCCACACGTATTTTTTGACAGTCTCCATGACAAAAATCTAAGAATGGACATAGATTACATTCTTTATTCCAAATGGCTTTTTGCTGTCCAAAACGATGATAAATTGGAGAGTTCATAAAGTCTTCCCATGTTCCGGTTTTCAAATTTCCGAGAAATAAATCCTCCCTTACAAAGAAATCACAGGGATACACACTACCATCATACTCAACCACAAAATATTGACAACAATCCTTGTTCATAACACAAACGTTATATCTCCCATATATTAAATATTCTAAAACCGAATCAAATAATCGAATTGATACTCTATAAACATCTTCTTTTATCCATTGATCAAAAATCTCACATAGGAAGGCACCCCATTCTGCTCCGGTAATTGAATAAGGATGGGGTTTATTATTTTCATCATATTCGACACAGGGTATATATTGATGATAATAAAAACCTTTCTCTTTGAGATATTGATAAATTTCCGTTGCTTTCTTCACTGTTTTATTATTTATTAATATCAAAATATTAAATTCCACGTTAAATTTCTTTAAATTTTCAATTCCCTGTAGAACTAATTGATGTGTCGGTTTCTGGCCAATAGTTTTCCTATAATAATCATGGAGATACGCAGGACCATCAAGGCTCACTCCAAGTAAAAATTTATATTCAGCAAAAAATTTTGCCATCTCTTCGGTGATGAGCGTTCCATTAGTCTGAAGACCATTACTTACAACGGCACCAGGGGACCCATATTTTTGTTGAAGTTCTACAACCCGTTTAAAAAATTTAAGCCCCATTATTGTCGGCTCTCCTCCCTGCCAACCAAAAGAATAATTGTTATTTTGGTTTGTGCTCATATAGCTTTTTATCATAAGTTCCAAGATTTCATCAGACATGCGAGGAGCTTTTATTCCTTCCTCTAAATGGTCAATATAGAAACAATATTCACATCTCAAATTACAATCTGCTGAAGCTGGTTTTATCAGTAGCGAAAAAGGTTTCAAAATCTTAGTTTCCTGAAAAAGTTGATTTTTTGAAAAAGCAATTGTACATAATATAATTCATCAAACTTAATAATTTTAATAAAAAGATTATAATTGAGGAGAATTTATAAAGACAGGAAATGCCTATTATTTGAATTCCATGGAGTAGGCAATTTTTTTAAGTTCTTCGCTATAAAAGTTAGCAATTGATGATAGAATTATACGAATCACTTTATTATCTTTAAATACAGAAACACATAGAGCCTTGGATTTAGTAAAGCCTAATCTCATATACTCAATTACAGTCTCATTAGCTGGAGTACCATCTTTCAGATTCGATTGTTGACTTGATATTATTTTAATCTCATTACCACCCGATTTTAAAAAACGGATTATTTTTTTTGGCGTATCTTCTAATTGCATATCTTGAGATTTTTTTGAAATGCTAATAAATAAAGATAATCCAGTACCAGGTCCTAGGGCCAGAAAAATAGGGCGTAAGAGAGGAGTTGGCACAAGATTTACTTGAGTCCAATCATTCGGATAGGAAATAGAAAAATTAGGTACTTTGTGTTCAAAGGTTATTAAATCAGTTTCATTGGATAATTGGAATTTTTCAGTATATTTATCAACTCGTCCATGTAACTCTAACGTATCCGAGTAGATATTCTCAAAGCGAGCTTTAATATTTGGGATAAATTCTGGATGAGTAACTATATAGAAAATGTCTTTTTCTATTGCTTTAATTACCAATTCTGCTAAAACATCAGGATGCATTCCAGAGTAGAACAATTTTTCAACAATGTCCATAAAAGGTTTTGCCATTTCTTGCATATCTGGTGTTAATTTAAATAAATCAGGTTTTTCCTCCCTGAATTTCTCCATATTTTTTAAAATTTCGGTTACAACAAAACCAGGGCAGAGAACAGAGACACTTACATTAGTATTAAAACATTGCTGTTTCAATAGTTCACTAATTGCCACTACTGCAAATTTTGAAGCGGTATATGGTCCTGATTCTACGGATATAAGTCCTGCCAAAGAGGCCGTATTTACAATGTGACAGTTTTCTTTACTTTTTAACATACGCGCTAAAAATGCCTTTACACCATGAATAACACCAAATAAATTAACACTTAGCACCCAGTCCCAATCTTTTAGAGTTAAAAATTGTATTGGACCGGCTGATGATACACCAGCATTATTACAGAGTATGTTAACTTTCCCAAAGCGCTCATAAGCAGCATCTGCGAGACGAATAACTTGATCAGGATCACTCACATCAACCACTAAAGATATCACTTCGGTTCCTATTTCTTCTACTTCATCTGATACCTTTTTTAGAGCTTCCTGATTTATATCTACTATTACAATTTTCATACCCCGTTTAGCGAATGCATGGGCTAAAGCACGTCCTATACCACTGCCTCCACCGGTTATAACTGCAACCTTATCTTTAAACTCTTTTATAATTAATCACCGATTAAATTATATATGAAATTTCATTAAGATTTATCGCACTTTCAATAATAAATAGGATTTATTCTTCTAAAAAAGATTTCTATAGTTAATATTGCATTAAATAAAAAAGTTTAAAAAGAAGAAACTTGAATATGTGGCTAAAATTTGCTTAAAGACCCATATCTTTTAACTTCTGTTTAATTAAAATTTTTTTTTCTCCTTCTAGATCGTACCACCGCATCATAATAATGAATGCTAAAATAGCTAAAATAGCTGGAATCAATCCCATGTGAATTCTTATACCCCATACAGCTAGAGGTGTTTGTATGGCTTTAGGGTTAGGATTGTATCCTGTATTAATGTGCACTACAGTAAAAATGACGGCTTGGAAGATGAGGGCAAATCTAAAGAAAAATGTCCTAATTCCAGCAAGTGCACCTTCTTGATGCTTCCCTATAGTAACAGTATTCTCATCATTAACATCAGCAGTAATTGGTCCTAATGTAATCCAAAAGGCACCAGCAATAAAACCGGCTAAAAATGCATATATTATGGCTTCAAGTAAGGTTGTTATCCACAATGCAGGGAGATATGCAAAAGCAATTAATATTAGACTTAATTTCATTGTTTTTACATGCCCAATTCTCCTAACTGTATTCGCCCAAAATGGGATAAACAGCATAAAACCTATAAATGTTGCTAATCCGACAAAAATAGCGTTATATAGAGGTAATCTTAAAACATCTTTCATGAAATAGACTCCTGATGCTGTATTTAAAATCCCCGCTAAACTCAATAGCATAAACACCAAAAGTGCAGAAACAAAATTCCTCTGTTTAAAGGCAGTTTCCATTGTATTAAAGAATGATAGTTTTCCTGTAGACGCATAACCTCGAAGGAAACGTTCTTTAATAACCTCAGATTCACGTATACCAGGTATGAAAATGAGGATACAGATTATTAATATAAAAATTATCAAACTTTGTGCGAAAATCATAGAACTCCTATCTCCGTATACATAAAAATAGGGTACTGTAAAACCCATCATAACCATAAAGATACGAGGAACTGCAAGTGTTATCGCACTTGCTTTCCTGCGTTCTGCATCTGTACGAAAATGAATCGTATATCCCGCATTAACATGCGTAGAATAAAGGGAATAAAAAGTGTCAAATAAGCATGCTATAATTACAAAATACCAAAAAAGAGGCCATGGGTCTGTTTGATCGATTATAACCTCAGGGACTGCAAAAAGAAAAAACCAACATAAAAGATATGGTATGATTGCTATTATAATCCATGGAAACCTCCATCCCCATTTTTTAGTCCAATGAAAAGGTCTATCAGTAAGATACCCAACGAGTGGATCATTGATCATATTCCATAACGCAAATATTACAAAAGCAAGTCCTAATAATGCAACAGGTAAACCAACCTCTACCTCATAATAGTAAAAAACATAAGTATTAAATTGAGCACCCATAAAATAAATAAGAAGGAAGCCAAAAGAATAGTGAATCATTTTTTTTGTAGATGCTTGCTCCCATTCTGATAAATCAATTTCATTCTCTTCTTTCATTTGTATTACACCTAAACAATTAGAATATTATATAGATTTTTTGGTGAATTTCAAATTTCTGGAATTGAGATTATTAATTAAAAATAATATTTCCCATATTCTATAAAAGGATTTCTAGTGTTGGAAAAATGATAAGTAATTTAAAGAACAAAAGTTAAACCATAAATATGAAATAAATAATATTTATAAGGAAAATAAAAAGTGATGTTATGACGATAGAAACCAATATTACCAAAATGTTAGGCATTAAACATCCTATTGTTACTGCACCCATGGGCCCTTTTTACACTACCGACCTATGTGTCGCTGTAAGTGAAGCTGGTGGATTGGGTGTTTTATCACATACAACTATTTCCCGAGGTGAGGATATAGGGGATAAAACAGTAGCTGCACGAATAGGAGTTAATGCGGTAAAATCAATGAAACAGAACATGGAGTATGTTGTGGAACATACTGATAAGCCGTTCGGCTTTAATATACGAACCTCTAGAAATGAATTACAAGCTAAGGAGCTTTGTACGAAAATACCACGATTCATAAAGGATAATCAGAGGATCAGGGAGCAATGTGTATATGCACTTACCAGTGCGGGGTCTTCTAGAACATTACCAGAAAGTAAGAGATTCCAAGAATTGAAAGAAGTCTCAGAGATTAAGCATTTTCATGTCGCTCCTGCGTTATGGCTCGCAGATAAATGCATTGCAACTAAAGTTGACGGATTAGTAATCACAGGTGGAGAGGGTGGAGGTCACCAATCTTTTGAGAAAGTAAGTACTCTGGTTTTGTTACAACAAATCCAGCAAAAATATCCGGATTATCCTGTAATTGCCTGTGGTGGCTTTGCAACCGGAGCTGGTCTAGCTGCTGCATTAACTATGGGAGCTGGAGCTATTGCCATGGGTTCTCGGTTTATTGCCAGTAAAGATAGTGAGTTTCATGAAGGGTATAAATCCGTAATACCTCCTGCTAAAGCTCAAGATACTATCTATACAGCAGGTGTTTTAGGTCCGATTAGACTCTGGAAAAATGAATATAGCCTTCACCATGCAGCTGTGGGATCCAAAGAAGAACTTATGGCTCAAGAAGAAGCTCTCCGAAAATTGCCTCCTGAAAAATATACAGAAGAGCTTTTGAAAGTAGCTGATGCTTACCTAGCTGCTTACAGGGGAGATATAAAGTCTGGGGCAGTTCTTTTAGGACAAAGTATTGGAATAATTAATAGTATTGAGAAGGCATCAGACATAGTCAACCAAATTGTCTCAGATGCTGAAAAATTATTAAAAAAAGCCGCAGGGTATATTAAATAATAAAGTATTTTTATCCTTTAAATAGGATAATTCTTTTTTTTATTTTCATTAATAATAAAGAAGATAAGAAATAATTTCTTATTTTGCCTTGTTTTTCACAAGTGGAACAATATATTCTAAAGGACTTCTTAGACCTTCTGGTATAAAATTCCTAATTGTCTCTAATATGAAATCTTCATCTAATTCTTTAAGATTTTTTTGATTAATAGTTCTTTCAAATAATTGAATGACCTGGTTACGTAAATGTTCAGGAGTAAATCTTAAAATGAAATAATACATACTTCTTCCTTTATTTCGCCACGATATCTCGGTATTGCCAATTTTTTCCCTAATACCAGTATAAACCTCTTCTAATCTTAGATGCTCGTCTAAAATATCTCCATCAATAAGTATGCCAAGACGTTCATACTGCTCAAGAGGAGCATCACTTTTCTTCAATTCATCTCTTAGAAGTTCAATCATTCGTTTTTCAACTTCTTGGTCTGTGATAGGGTTTTCTTGATTAGGATCATTCTGAAGATCAAAAAGCATAGTCCCATAAATATATGTGTTACCTGAATATTCTCTTGCCTTAATCTTCATAGTTTTACAACCTTTAGTAAAAGTAAAGGGTTCTGCTAGCTCCAGAGTTTTTAATTCATTTATTGTAAATAACCTATTCATATGTGTTGGCATAAGAGTATAATTATAACATGGTTGATTCATAGGATTTCCAGGACCTCTCATATATATATATCTCCCATCCGTTATATTCACAGCAGCTCCATGGTAGCCAAAAAGAGCTGTTTTCCTAACTCCGCTATCTGAATTAATTGTCTCCTTTAAAACTTTACCTTGCATAATTTTTGGACGTTTAATGCCAAAATATTCAAGTAAAGTTGGTGCTAAATCAATAGTTTGTGTAAGAGCGTTTCTTCTTACATTCTTCTTTCCTGATCGTGGATCCCAGATAAATAAGGGTATATGTGCAATTTCATTATAGAGCGGGAATATTGCTTTGCCCCATAAATCCTTTTCGCTCAAAAGAAAACCATGATCAGTAGAAACAATCAACATTGTATTTTTCCACATATCTTTTTCATCCATTATATCCAAAATTTTGCCTAAATACTCATCACACATACTTACTGATGCTGCGTATTCCATACGACAATGATTTACTTGATCAGGAGTTTCACTGACTAATGAATAATTTGGCCAATCAAAATGGGGGCCGTTATAATCGTGCTTATAGAAATCCTTGTATTTTTGTTGGGTGTAAAAAGGTTCATGGGGATCAAATGTTTCAATCTGTAGGAACCAATTATCTTCCATATAATTAGTGTTAATAAATTCTAAGCCTTTTCTGAACGTTATGGCTTGAGGTTGATCCTCCTCTTTTTGCATGTATTTCCGATTGACCCAATCTTGTCGCCAAATAGATGTATTTTCTCTCATATTTTCTATATGCTCAGGAATTTTTGGATCTTTAACTTCACCTTTCCACAAGTCCCCTTCATGCCCACGAATGATTTCCCATGTGCTATATCGCGGATGATAAGTACATCCACCATCTTCCCAGTAATGATAGTGGTCGCTTACTAAATGAGTATAAATTCCTTTATTTTTTAAAATTTCTGGCATAGAATCATCAAACGGTTCAATTGGTCCCCAACTTCTATGTAAGAAATTATATCTACCCGTATGGAGTTCTCTTCTCGCTGGCATACATGGAAGACTGCCCGCATAGTGATTATCAAAAATAACAGATTTCTCGGCAAGTCTCTTAAAATTAGGAGCATGAACCCAATCATTACTATAAGGCGGTAAAAATCGCCTATTTAGTGTATCAAACCATATCAAAATTGCTCTCATAAAGTTCTCCTTAAATTAGAATTAAGGTCCTAATTTCCATAATGAATTATAATATAATAGGTTTAAAAACATTTAGCATGATAATTAAAAGTTCATTAAAATAAACAAATTAAAAAAAAAGCTTAACTTCTCCAAAAAAATGAATTAAAATATATTTAAATTTTATTTGGAGTAGATTAAGCATGTAATTTTGCTAGTTTCTCTCGCATTTCTTCTAATTTTGCGCCATGTAATTCAAATGATTTCAAGAACAAAATCGCGATGAATAAAAATATTGCAGGAAATAGGAAGATTATCAATTTTAATCCTAGGATAATATCAACCCCCCTTGCAGGTTCATAAGAACTCCATCCGCTCCCAGTAAACACAATTGCTATTGTAGTTATGGATAAAATTTGAGAAAATCTATGTATAAATGCATTCACTCCATAATAACTCGCAGATCTTTTAACTCCAAATTCAACTTCATCAGCATCAATAACATCACCAATAATAATATCTACGTAAAACAATGCCCCTCCTAATGCAATCCCTTGAATTGCCGTAATAAATATAGCAAGAATTCGCATTTCAGGACTGTCAGATAGTAATACATAAGGAAACAACAACACAATCCATAATCCCAAAGTCGCCATTAAAGCATTTCGAGTACCTATTTTCTTCCTTAATTTAATATGCAAACCAAGCGAAATTGCTGCAACTATAAGAGCTAACATTAATGAAATACCAATTAGGAACGACTCTCTTTGGATTCCAAGAACAAACACCCAATATAATGGAAATATAGTTAATAATGTTGTAAAACAGTACCAGATACACATATTAGCAAAAGTAAATTTTAGAAAAGTTTTATTTTTAAACGAAATTTTTAAGGATTGGGAGAATGAAGGTCTTTTTTCAAAATCAGCTAATACTTCTTCTTTTTCCTCTACTCCTTTTACTATAAATATCAGTCCTGTTATCAAAATTATAATACACAAAACTGCTCCTGCCGTTATATACATCATCTGAAAGTGTAGAGTAGTTGCTCTTGGGGGATTTTTTTCTAAAGGTACGATCGGAGAAATTATTAAAGTAGGAATCAAAGAGGCACATATAACCGCCATAATGGTAAGTCCTTTAATAAAAATATTCGTTTTCGCTCTTTCTTCTTCCGTAGGGAACATTTCAGGGAAAATTGCATTCACATTTACAGAAAACATCGTATATATTAATTCAAACGTCATTATAGTAATAATAAAATAAATAAATGAAACCGTTAAATTTCCAATAGGCACCGCAAATAATATAATCATTATAAAACTAAGAGGAATTACAGCGATAAGCATATAAAAACGTCTTTTTCCAAATTTTCCTTTTTGTTTTGTTCGGTCTGACAGGGATCCTAAAAGAGGATCATTAATTGCATTCCAGAGCCCCCAAAGTACAAAAGCTATCCACATTTGAAATATCGGAATTCCTACTACTGCAAAATAATAGGTGAATACAAGTATAGTAAAACTTTGATAAGTCAACTGATCCGGAAAAGCACTTAGTCCGAATAGAAATCTTTTTTTTGAACTTATTGATTCTTCGCTCATTTTTTTACTCTTTTTTAACATAATTTAAATTATAATTAAGTAGACTTCTGTTGTAAAATATTTAAAATTATGGTTATTCAAAGTCAGAATTAAGCTGAAAATGTTATAGGAATAATTCTTAAAATTTTGCATATAAATAAATCATTCTTTTAAAAAATTCTGAGTATGTAATCTGGCAGTTATTTCATATTCTTTTGTCAGTTAATTATATTAAATCACTCTTTAAGTTTTGTTGGTCTACATTCAGACTGAACTCCGCTTATAATGGCAGCTTACTGATCAAAAAAAGACACTAATTTTTTATTTTTCTAATTTTTATATTTTTATCTTTTATATTTACACATTTTACTGAAAAATAAAATTTAAATTCCAAAAAATTGAATGGTAAATAATTTATGTAATTTATTTAAAATTTAAAAAAAAATAAAACAAAATAAAGGAGATTTAAAATGGCAATTGAAGAAGATCTGAGTCAATGGGAAATTGCATCAACATGGAAAATGGCAGCTTATGGTATTGGCTATGTATTTATAAATTATTTACTCGGTTTTGGCTTGGCAAATCTTTTTTATTTTTATGAGGTCGAAATTGGGCTCCCTGCCCTCTATCTTAGCATAGCATTTATCATATTTGCTATTTGGAACATGGTCAATGATCCGCTCTTAGGCTATCTTACGGATAAGCCCTTAAAATGGACTAAAAAATATGGATTGCGCGCTCCTTGGGTAGTTATCACCACGTTCCCGGTGTTAATTTTATTCTATATAATATGGATTCCCCCTCAAGGTATGGGGGCAATGATCATATTTTTATGGTTTATCATCATAACTTGTCTATTCGATACTTTTTTCTCTATCTATAACGATCACGTGTATGGGGGCTTTACTAACCAATTCCCTTCCGAATATGAGCGGAGAAGAGCTTTTGCGATTGCAACTATTTTAATGTATGTGCTTATCACCATCATGGCGGTTATCGGGAGTATAACTATCGTATACGGAGATCCAAGTAGTTTTGTGAGATGGGCTCTCCTTATGATAATAATTCTAGGTATTTGCGGGATTATTGTCTTTACTGGCATAAGGGAATCACCAGAGATGAAACAAATGTTTATTAGATCTTATGAGAAAGCCGAAAAAGTAGGCTTTTTTAAAGCAGCGAAAGAAGCACTTACAACAAGAAATTTTGCTATATCTTTAAGTGGATACACAATTGCAATAACAGCAAGCACCTTAATGGCTGTTTCAACTATATATCTTTATAAAGATGTGTATAGAGTCCCTTACGTATATGGATTGATCCCCACACTAGTAGGTACTATAGCTGGGCTATTAATGATACCCTTTTGGTCAAATTATGCCCGTAAATATGGATTCAAAAAATGCTACGCTATAACCTATATACTCAGTGGTTTCTGCTTACTACCCTTTCTATTCACGACAGAAATTATTTTCCATACCATTTTTTGGGCAATTTACTCAATGGTCGCTATCGGTAATGTTACGATGCTCATGCCTGTGGCTTCAGATACATATGACGAGGTCGCTAGTAAGATGGAAAAGCGGGTTGATGCACTATTGGTGGGGATAAGAACCTTTTTCTTCAGAGTGGCCTTTCTGGTAGTTGGGATCGTCATTCCGTTAATTCATTTTATGACGGCATATAATACCGATCCTTATGCAATCCAAACTCCCTTAGCAATATGGGGTATACGAATCCATGCGGCATTAATTCCGGGAATTCTTATGATTGTTATGGGATTTATATTTAAAAAATACTATACACTTGAAGGAGCAGAAAAAGAAGCTTTAGTGAAAAAACTCAAGGATTTAGGTATCTACCGTTAATCTACAATTCAAATTAATATTTTATTGCCAATTTTTTTTCTTACTTTTAAAACTAATTCTTTTTTCCTTTTCATAATCAATTAAAAATTATTATGTTATTCATTGATTCCTAAATAATAATCTTTCCATTCCTTTGGAGTAAGATTCTGAGAGAAAGAAGCATAATAGAGCTACCTTCATTATGATTCTTGAGAGTATGATAGTCACAATATCCGAAAATACTACATCTAACATAATTCCTATAAATAAGGTTAAAGAGTGTAGAAAAAATAACAATCTTTTTACTCTATTTGTTATGTCTAATGATATACGCCCTTCAATGAATAACATTATGGCACTTAATACAAAAGCAATTGGTTCTCCAAAGATTAAGAGCTGTATAACTCCTACAAATGTAAAATCAAATAGCTATTTAAAAAGAGAATATAAGCTAGATCAATAAAAAATAAAGGCTTGAATATTATCTGAAAAATTATTCCATAGAGGAGCATAATTGATATGCTCAACTTAAACTACTTTTCATACATATTATCCACTCTTGCAGCCGTCCATAAAATAAAATATAAAGGGGAATGAGGTCAATTCATTTTTTTTATAAATTTTTGATGTTTATACGATATATAGAATTCTTAGTGTTAATGGCTATATTCGATTATAAATTGTATTCCAAGCTTCCAATTTAAGAAAACTTTCTTCAATGTTATTGTACATCTGAATTAGCTTTTTATAACCTACTGTAAACGAGACTTCATCAGGTTTTACATGTCTTCGAGCTAGAATGTCTGATAACAACCCTAAAACTGGTCTGGGCTCATCATTATTCTCAATTTCAGCAAGAGATTCGGTTATAATTGTGCTACAAGCAGATCCAATCCCTAAAATCGTTCTATTAAGTGTATCAAAATTAGCTAATTGATTTAATCCTGCTAATTGATCGTTTTTTACATAAAAAATAACAAGTTGAGGTTCATATTGCTTCGGATTTACTTGATCGAGGGGCATGAAAACTGCATATTCAGCAGAACTTTTTCTGAAAGGTATTTTATCCAAAAATTTTTTAGCCAGTTCTGGAGTTTTTGCAAATCTTTCTCCTTCCATGATAATTTCACCTTCTTTAGGGCCTGGAATTCCCGTTGATAAAAAGTTTTCAAGTCCTTTCATCGGTTTTTTGAATCCCAAATAGGTTAATCCTCCAGGACATAAATTTCGGCTGCGTTTTCCTAAAACGAGAGTACTACCGCTTTTTACTCCATTCAATAATTGGATTATACAAGGAAAATTTATGCCTGATGTTCTTTTTGGATTGTATACTTCGATAGGCGGATTATTCGTGTAAAAAAAAGCGATTGGTGGGTAATTTAATTTGAAAACACTCTTAAATTTTTGAGCAAGTTCCTTATTATCAACTGTCATATTTAATTTTTAGTATGTTAAATTTTATATTTTTTCTTACTTTAATCAAAACACTAGAACATGGAAAGAATCAAATATGCTTATTATGAAGCTTGATCAATCATTCTTCGAGTTAATTTATTAAACGCATCATCAACATTTTGGCCAGTTTTAGCAGAAGTTTCGATATAAATACTTCTCTTACCCTCTGCGAATTTTTTCGCATTTTTTGTATCAATAACTGTTCCTATTTCTTCAATTAGATCTACCTTGTTTCCTATTAAAATAAAAGGTACTTCCTTTTCTATGAATTGAATCATTTCAGGATACCAACGTCTTATGACTTCTTGAAAGGTAGTCTCTCTTGTTAAATCAAATACTAATAACGCCCCTGCAGCACCACTATAAAAATTCTTTCTCATAAACTTGAATCGTTTTTGTCCAGCTACATCCCAAATAGTAAGCTTAACATTCGTATCATCAATATCAATTTCTTTGTTTAAAAAATCAACACCAATCGTCATTTTATAAGATTTTGAGAATGTGTCATGTACAAATCTCATGAGAATGCTAGTTTTCCCTACAGCACCCGGTCCAATCAAAATAATTTTAAAACGATATTCCATGCCTTTAATCACAGTTTATCACATTAATATTAGATCTTATTTCAAAAATAAAGAAAAACAAATAGACGAACTTTAATAAAAAGGTTATTTGATATAATTAAAAATTTTTGTAATGAGTACTGAAATTTTGAATAAAATTAGTATGAATAAAAAATTCACTCTAAAAAGAAAGGTTATTAATTAATCTTTTTTAAAATCTTTTCCTATACTCCATGCCCTCCCTATTAATTCTCCTAGTTTCCAATAATTATTATCATTCATAGAGAATATTAATGGTTTCAGTTTGGTTATATCGGGAATTGCACCTTTCATAATGTTATCTTCTGCATAAGCATTTATAATTTCTCCAATTATTATATCATGCCCATGCTTATTGTCAATTACCTCTACAACCTTACACTCCAAATTTAATGGACATTGTTTAATCATAGGTGCTGTTTCCAAATCTCCATAGAATACTTCGAATAGCTCAGATTTATCAAGTTCTTTTCCAGTCTTCAATCCACAATAGTCTGTAATTTCCACCATATCAACAGTTGGAGTATTTACACTAAACGTTTGATTTTCTTTTATACCCCTGTTAGTATAATGACTCTGATTAGCAGAAATGGAAATCATAGGAGGTCTATGTTCTACGATACTAACCCACGCAATAGGCATAAAATTAGGTTTATTATTTACCTTTGCACCTATTAAGGTAACTGGCATAGGATACAAATAAACCCCTGGTCTTATTTTATTTTTAACCATAATTATCATTTCTTTTATTTTTGTTTATATGGATTCATGTTTAATTTTAATATTTATCTTTTTAATTATAGAAATACTTTAAAAAAGGTATAATACGATTTATTCTTAATAAGAAAATATTTCATTATCATAGCAGAAAGAAAATTCAATAAACTTTACTATG
>JBHLNT010000240.1:0-5884 GCA_048941265.1 Promethearchaeota archaeon | reverse complement strand
TTTCCTCCTCAGGAATCAGATAAGGTAGCAAAAAGTTATGTTGATTGGTTAAAAGAAAATCCTCCAGATCCATCAATCGAGAAAACTATTTGTATCGGTATTAGATCTACTGAAGATGGCAATATTATAGCAATAGGTATTGGCGAAATAATGAAAGGTAAAACCCAAGAAGCTTTACAGAATACCACAAAAGGCAATTTATTCATGGCAGCCAGAGTTCCAGGTCTTAAATACAAGTCAGACGTAATGTTGGACTTCAGGGAAGCATATAAGATATTAGGAATGACAGCTCCAGAAAAAGTATAATACAATAACTAATTTTTTTTTTTTTTCTATTTATTGAAAATATCATCTATGTAAATTATTTCAAAGATTTGAATATTTTTCGAAATCTTTGTTTTATGGGATTCAAAGACGTTTGAATTTAGCCAACTTTAGAGCTTTGCCCTCCATCTACCGGAAGTATAACTCCAGTAATAAACTTTGCTTCATCCGAAGCAAGAAAAAGGGCGGCATACGCAGTATCCCAGGCATCTCCCATTCCTCCTTTAAGCGGGACTAATCTATTTCTAAATTTGATGATATCTTCCTTACTTGTTCCTGTGGCCTTAGCCATTCCCTCTATCGCTATGGGTGTATTTAACAGCCCTGGCATGATAGCATTGATGCGAACACCTTTCTTGGCATATTGTTGAGCTAATAGTTGAGTTAAGGAATTAACACCAGATTTCGAGATTTTGTAAGCAGGAATTGGTACAGGTGCACAAACAGCCGCAACTGAGGATATATTTATCACAGACCCATATCCCTGTTTTTCCATAATAGGTAAGACATATCTTGATGTAAAAACCATACCCTTGAGGTTAGTATTAAAGATTCTATCCCATACGTCTTCACTTATTTTCACAATATTTCTATCTCCCTCCCCTACCCCAACATTGTTGATTAAAATATCTATTCGACCGTAGACTTCTATACATTTCTCAACCATTCGACGACAGTCATCCTCTCTAACAATATCAGCTTCGAAAGCGAACGTTTCTCCGCCCTCTTTTTCTATCATTGATTGGGTTTCCTTGGCAGATTCAAGATTTTTATCCACAAGCATTACTTTAGCACCCTCACGGGCAAAAAGAATCGATGTTGCCCTTCCATTTCCAATAGTATCTCCTGGTTGTTGCCCAGCTCCAACAACTATTGCTATTTTATCTTTTAAACGATTTACCATTTTAATCTTCTCTTAGAAATATTTTTTCTTTATTGTTAAAATTATTGTGATAAATATCTATTTATTTCTTTTGACAAAAATCCTCTTAAATAAATTATAATTATCAGAACATTAGTCAATTTTAATATTCATTAATTGTTTAGGAAAGTCTAACTGATGAAGCGAAATTTTCTTGTACTTATGATAAATGGAACATAAAAATGGTTTATCATTCTGAGGACACATTATTAATTTACGGACTAACACCGGGATTAATTGATCCAGCACCAATTCAAAAAGCATTAATAGAATTTTGTAAAAAGAAAAAAAGCATGTCTTCAAAAGATTGGTTTAATTCTATAATGTTTCTCAAGGCTGGTTCAAAATCTATAGAAAACTTCACGAAATAAAGAACTCTCTTTCCAATAATCAAAAATCTCTTGAGTAACTTTAATAATCTAATAGCCCTGTTTTTTAAATGCTTGAATATTCGCAATAATTCATTACTATGAGGTTTATAAACAAGAATTTCTCAAGATTTAATTCTATTTCGTAATCCTTAAGTTTAGACAATCCCAAATTCATATTCATTTATAGTAACTAATAAAAAGACTGTCAAAGAAGATAAGGAATTAAGCGAATTAGAGAAGGGGATTAGAATTTATATATAGAAGTCTTTAATATATAAACAAAAACAATATAATGTCGCAAATATTCTTTTCTCTGAGATAACAATTTTTACATAACAGAATCTATTCGTATTAAAACTGAACTAATTGATTGTAAAAATTATAATGAATCTATTAAGCATTAATGTGCATCACTAAATGAAAGATTTCAACCAGTTAGGGAATAGAAAAAAAATATCCGAACAAAAATATATCGATATCCCTAAAGACATAATCAATAAATGGCAAACTATTGTTAATCTTATGACTAAGCTCATTTCTGTGCCTGTAGGATTAATTATGAAAGTTGATCTACCTTTTATTGAAGTATTCCGTTCAAGTGTTTCATATGGTAATCCTTATAAAGTTGGAGATAAGGAGCATTTAATTGATTCTGGTCTATACTGTGAGACTGTTATAAAGTCAAAGGATAAATTATTAGTTCCTAATGCTTTGTCAGATAAAAATTGGAATAAAAATCCAGATATAAAGTTAGGAATGATCTCATATTTAGGATTCCCAATATTATTTCCTGATGGTAGTGTTTTTGGTACAATATGCGTGTTAGACACAAAGGAGAATAAATATAATGAAAATGTTGAGAAATTAATGATTCAATTTAAGGAATTTATTGAATCTCATTTAGAACTCTTATATAAAAATAAAGTTATTCTTGAAACTAATAAAAAATTGAAAGCGTCCGAAGAAAAATATCGTAGAGCTTATGAACAAGTTAATTTCTATAAAGATTTGTTTTTACATGATATTAGCAATATTATGCAAGTAATAGATGCGATCTCTTCAGTATATTCAAAGGATATTGAGAATCCCATCAAAATAGATAAGTACATGAGTTTAATCAAAAGTAATATAAAAAAGGGTATTCAACTTGTTTTTAATGTACGAAAGCTTTCCGAAATAGAGGATAACGTTAAAATCTCATTAAAAAAAATAGATTTAAATGAATACTTAAATAAAGCAATAAATCATATAAAAAAGAGTTTCCAAAATAAGACTATTAGCTTTAAATTAGAGAAAAATTTGAAAAATCTTTTTGTTCAAGCAAACGAACTTTTATCTGATTTATTTGAAAATCTATTTACTAATGCTGCTAAATATAATGATAATGAGGTTATCGAAATACTCGTTAAAATCTCTAAAATTATCATAGAAGAGATTAATTATATCAAAATAGAATTTATAGACAATGGAATTGGGATTCCTGATGAGAGGAAAGAGTTAATATTTCAAAAAGGAAATCGAGGACTAAAAGGAAGAAAAGGTATGGGTATCGGCTTATCCCTTGTAAAAACTTTAGTTGAACTTTATCATGGGAAAATATGGGTAGAAAATAAAGTTAAAGAAGACTATAAGAAAGGTAGTAATTTTATAATTCTATTACGTGAAGGATAGATAAAGGGCTTCAAAAAAATATTGATTAATTTTAAATTTTAGAATTTTGCTAAGATCTAGATTTATTAAGGAAATAATTGAATAAGTAAATGGTAAGGTATCCATACTTTTGAAGTCTGTGATTAATTATATCTATATAAAACGTCGAATAATAGCCTAAACGTTCATTTATTGGGTTTTGGTAATTCACTTTTGTCTAGGTGATTTTATATATGTATATTTTTTAATAAGCAATAGGAAGAAAATGTTTAAGTTTATAACTATAATTTATTCAAAATCCCTTCGGACAGTGATAAATAATTATCTTAAATATATCTTTCTCATTTTAATAATTCTGACTTTAGTAGTATCTTACATATGTTTAATTCAATCATTCACTAGTCGCTATGAATATACTCCAAGTATTAAAAATGATAAAAATTCAGCTGAGATAACCGAAAAAAATAAAACTTTAGAAATATTAAGAAATTCAGACAATCCTAGCAATTTTAAATTATCTTCAGATAAAAATATAGTCACTGAGGGGGGAATTTTCACTCTATCTTGGACCCCTTCAAAAGGAGCTGAAAATTACTCCATATACTCTTCAACTAAAAATATTACTATAATTGATGGGGATTGCACACTTATAAAAGAAAATCTTACTCGCTTGAATCATAGTATCATTGCTGGTGATATTGGCCTCATTTATTACGTAGTTGAAGCGTATAATAAATCTGGTAGTACGCTATCTAATACTGTGAAAATTCAAATCATAGAGAGTGAGGGATCTAGCGATAAGAAAGCTTATAGCGGTGACATGCTTTCAGCAACCTTTGTTCTAATTCCTATATTAGTCATCGCTATCATACTTTTATTATCCTTTTCAGGTATAATGCGTTATAAGGCAAAAAGGAGACTCCTTTATGCCCCTACAGAGGAAGAATTTCACGACGAAGAAATTAAAACTATTAGAAATATAAAATCTGGCACCGAGATTTTAAATGAAACAATAAATAATTCATACTTACTCGATTCTATAGAACAAGATAAAGATTTAGGCAAATTTGAATTAAGTTCTATATCATCAGATTTCTTAACTACAGTTGATAAATTCAAATGGGATTATGAGACTCAGAAAGCTGAATTTATAAAAGAAATGTTAACTCTCACTCCAGAAGAAAGAGAAGATATCATTAATTATATGAATCAAAAATCCGGGAAAAATGATTTTATTCATTAAAACTTCTGGGGGCGAACGAAAAATAACCGAGCAAATCTTTCAATATGAAGAAGCCGTCTTATTTATCGTTCAAGAATACTTAAATAAAAATAGATACTTTACTATTGAAGAAATTATTCCTTTTATTAATTCCCGGTTAAGAGAACTTTCAATAAGCCTTAATTTTTCAGGAATAAAAGAAATATTGAAATCCCTAATAAAAAAAAAGCTAATATTTGAGAGATCAAAATTAAGTAAGGATCAAGTCTTAGATAACGAAAATCGTAAGATGATTATTGATTATATCCGAAATAATCCGGGAGTTTATTTCAACCAAATTGCTAAAGAACTGAATTTAAGCAATTATCTCCTCGGATGGCACCTCAAAATTCTACTTAAATTTAATTTCATTAGAAATAAGAAATTTGATAAACACGAAGTATTTTTTGATGTCAATCAGGAAAGAAACTATGATGAACTTTATTATTTTATCTCCAAAGAAAAATCGAGATTAATTATCGAATATTTATTAGAAAATCCTGAAGGTGCAACAAAAACACAGCTTTCACGAGAATTACTGATGCATTCTAATACAATCTCAAAATATTTAAAAAGGTTGGAAAAGCTAAATCTTTTACAAAAAAAAAAGTTCTCTATAAAAACACTCTACTTTTTAAATGAGCAGATGTATTATAGAGTATTTAATAATTAAATATATATTTATAGCATATGACCACATTCAATGCAATACCTGGCACCTTTTAATTTAAGCTTACCGCAATATTGACAGATATATGCCTCATTTTTTATTTTTTTCCCGCAATTATAACAAAATTTCGAATCTTTTTCCAGAACTGCCAGGCAATTTGAACATAATTGATGTTTAATAATTGGGTTCTGAGGTTTTTGGCCTGAGCTGGTAATGAATTGTTTATTGCTATTTATTTGTGGATTAGTATTCTTATTACAATTAATTTTTGGATCCAGAGTTTTGTTATTATGTGAATCATCTACCATACTAATTAAAACTATAACGATAATGATTTCTATGATTGTAGAAATAAGAAGTAAATTAATTAGCTGAGTTATAAGAAACCATCTATATGTTGTAGGAGGCTGCGGATCTAATTTATCAATCTCATATTTTATCAACATCATCTCCATTGCGGTTTGATTTTCATAATAGATCGTATGATGATAAAGTATTCCTTCTTCATTATATACGAATGTTTCCTCGTAATTTGTGTTATTTCTAAGTAATTTGGTTATTGTATTAATTGAATTTGTTTCTAAAGTATAATTTTTAGAATATTCTAAGAGCCAAGCGTTATCATGATAAATATAATAATTCAATGACATAATAAAATCATCAACTTCGATTGGAATTAATCTATT
>JBHLNT010000052.1:0-25652 GCA_048941265.1 Promethearchaeota archaeon | reverse complement strand
ATCGAACTCCTATCCCTCCGCAGGATAACTGGGTTTGAAGCCCAGCGTCAGAGACCACTTATCGTTGGAGATCGAAATGATCTCAAAGCAATTCCGACCGTCAAGGGCCATATTAAGTAATAGAATTTAAAGTGTTAAAAGAAATTTATGGTTTATTTTTAAAATTAAACTACTTTATAATCATCAGTTTCTTCAGGTTTTTTGTCTAAAATTAGCAGCAGGACTTCTGAAGAGTATAAAAAATCATACTGATTGTTGATATTGTCGTCGCGATTTACTATGGCATGCTATATCTGCTGATGCCGGAGCTCTATTATCAAATGAATGATGTTCCTGCGTTTGATCTTCATTTGTGGCGGCTTTTCACCATAGGGATTTTTATAGTGATTTTTATAGAAAATGATAAGTTTTTATCAATAATTGTAAGGTTAAAATATCTTTAAATCTTAAATTTAGTGTATGGAAGAAACCAAAAATTTCACTAAAAAATCACAGGGATTACAATATATAATCCTTTCTTTTATCTTTTGGGTAATTGTTGAATATATTACTGTATGGCATGCTAGATTAGCTGAATGGATCTCTTATATGCCATTTATTCTATTTTTATATTTGGGTATAATTCTAATATTTTACATTTTTATTAAAAAAGATTGGAGCGAAAAAAGACTTTTTATTGTTATGTTGATTGTAATGTATGTTTTTGAGATTTTTATCTGGTTGAATCCTCTTCTTTTTAATCTTTTTCTTTTTATACCAGGTTCGCTTCTTTTAATTAGTATTTGGGGTTGTTTAACTTTCATTCCACTATGGATTGTTAATAGAACTTTAAAAGAACATAAGTGGCAGGTCATATATTATTTGTTTTGGATTCTAGTCGCTCTCATAATGATAATATTGGTATTGAGTTCTTAACAATTTATCGACAATGACAAATTTTTACTAACTATTGAAAAAAGGAATATATGGTTTATTTTTAAAATTAAACTACTTTATAATCATCAGTTTCTCTTGGTTTCTTACCTTTCTGTGGAAAGATTCGATGCCTATATTTTTTCCTTTTTTTTAATACGATACCATATTCCTCTGTTTCAGTTTCCTCAGATATTCTTTTTTTCTTCTTGCTCAATCGTATTTTTCACTTTTTTTGGATAATAATATAAAATTTTGTTAATTTGAACTGAAGAGAGTTTAAAAGTTCTTTTTAAGAGTCAAATCTATTTAACAATTTTATCTCTAATATCGGCACATTTAATTCGTCGGCACCCTGGCGTCATTAATCCCGTATTATAAACTGTATCGACATAATTTACTATTATATGAGACGTTGCTCCAAAAATTACATATTTTTTATCATTGGGCGCCTTGTAATTAAATTTTCCAACCCCTATTAAGTCTTTTTTTATAGAATAAGTTCTCTCTCGATAATTTTTCTTATTCACAAAAAAACTTATAGGAATCTTTACAATTTCTTTCACTTCCTCATCTTGTTTGATCATTTCCTGATTTTTATCGATGTAACTTACGATTGGAGTTATTATGAAACCTTTTGGCGTTAAATGATCGTCAAGGCAGCCTAGTAAATTGATATTTTTTCTTGGGATCCCAAGTTCTTCTTCTGTCTCTCTAAAAGCTGTATCAATTAATGAATTGTCTTGAGAATCTACTTTTCCACCTGGAAAAGACATTTCTCCTGCATGTTTATCATCTTCTCTCTTAGTTCGACGGATCAGAACCAGATCATAAGGATTATTTTTATAAGGAATGATTAAAAAGGCTATCGCTGAATTTACAAAAGGTTCTTCTCTCATAGTTAATCTATCTGGCGAATTTAGATGTTTTAATCTACTTCTTATTAAATTCCCATCAAAAATGAAGTTCAAAGGTTCCATTGTTTTACCTATTTTAATTTTTCAGTAATTTGATCTCTATATTTTAAAAAATCTTTTAAATCTTTAATTTCCTGAATATTAAATCTTCTTATTCCAAGCTTAGACATTTTTAAACCATATACAAGCTCAATATAGTTTACAATCATGTAGGCAGTAGCACCCCAGATTGTATAAGTTTTATTGGTGATCTTATCTCTATAATTAAAATAAAACACCGGTAATTTCTTTCCTGCTATTTCAAAGGTTTGCTCTCTGAAATGTTTTTTATTCACAAAAAAGTTGATTGGTACTTTAACAATCGCTTGAACCTCTCTTTCATCTCTTTTCATTACTTGATCTTCTTTGATGATACCGATAAATGGAGTGATTATGTATTGACTCATGGTTGGAAAATCATGGAGGCACCCTATAATTCTTATGTTCTCTCTTGGGACACCTATTTCTTCTTCAGTTTCTCTTAAGGCAGTATCCATTAAAGAATTATCTTGAGGATCTATTTTCCCACCCGGAAATGACATCTCACCCCGATGTTTTACTCCTTTATCAGTGCGGTGAATAACCACCAATTCATAAGGTTTATCTACATGCGGAATTATCGAAAATAAAACTGCTGATGGAGTAAAAAATTCATCCTTGATAATAGTTCTTTCTGAGGAATCATAGAGATAAAGTTTGTTTCTTATTAAATCTTCCTTGAATATTAAGTCTAGATTATCCATTAGCTTTAGAAAAAATTTTAAGACATAAACGATTTTAAAATCATAAATGTTCTATTTGTAATAAAATTTTTAGTTAATTTTGAAAATGAAACTCCCAAAAGAACTTAGAGAGAAGAAAGATCTTAGTGGAAAAGCAAGTAAAACAAAACCATGTTCTGTAAAAGAATGTGGAGAACCTGCTATTCGGTCTCTTAGTGAAAATAAATGGTTGAAGTTTGTCGAAAAAGTAAAACTGAAGGTTGATGAAAATAAAAAACATAAAATTTATCTCTGTAAAAATCACTATAAAGCTGTCAATAAAGTGAGAAAATCTGAAGAAAAGTTATATCAGCAAAAAGGATTTCTTGACAATTCTCATGCTGGCAAAAAAGGAAAATGGGATTATTAAATCATATTTAGTCATAAACGGAAAATAAGATATAAGCTAATTTTTAGTCTATTTGGGCCATTTCTTCATAAAAAGGCGCTATAAGATAAATTTGCCCCTCAATTATCCCCATGGTTAATAAACTTAAAGCAATGATTAAAATCATAACCGCAATTAATTTCTTTCTCATTCTTATCAAAATTTAAAATTTTTGAATCCAAATAAAATTATTCTTTATTTTTTTTTTTCTCAGTCAGGTTTTCTAAAGTTTTAATTTTGCTTTCTAATTTCTTAATTTGAATTTCAAAGTCACTGTCTTTTTCTTTGTATTCATCTTCTGAAATTTCTTTTGAAGAAAACCTCGCTTTATTAAATTTTCTTTCGGTATTTAACTCAACTTTTTCTTCTCGTAAATCATCAATCCATAATTGTATCCCTGCTATTAAGTCCGCTTTTTCCTCTATGAATGTTTCAAGCTGGTTTTTGTATTTCTCTTTTAGTCTTTTTACAACATCCTTATCCTTAATTTTTTTTAATTTATGCTCTCTTATTAAATTTTTAAGTTGATCTCGCTTTGTATCGATGTCGTAGTCCAATTTTTCTACGATAAACTTATCAGTCATTTTTTCTTTAACCTGATCTTCTTGTTGCTTTAATTCATCCATCACAGTTTTGACTGCTTTTAGTTGAACATCAATTTGCTCGCCAAAATCAAAGTCAGTCTCGTATCTGGTACTTTTTAATTGTTTTTGTAAATCATTCAATTTATCAGCTAAAGTTATTTTTTTTAA
Organism: Promethearchaeota archaeon; assembly: GCA_048941265.1. Lineage (GTDB taxonomy): Archaea > Asgardarchaeota > Lokiarchaeia > Sigyniarchaeales > SOKP01 > LW40-45. The sequence continues at coordinate 21,883 of JBHLNT010000052.1, read as the reverse complement.
TCGAATATCATTAAGTTCAAGATAATAATCTATTTGTTGTTTTACTTCATCTGGAAGTGGTTTTGCCTCTCTTTCCTTTTCCTCTTCTACTTCTAAATCCTCTTCTTTCATTGGCTCAGCTTCACCTTTTTCTTCTTTTTCTTTATCTTTTTTAGCTTCCTTAATTTCTGGTTCAACTTTTTTCGGCTCCTCTATGATTGGTTCCTCGAGTTTCATTTCGGTTTTTGGGAGGCTAGTAAGTCGGGGTTTTCCACAGTGTATACAAAATTTATCGGATTCTTTTACAGGTTTACCACAATATACACAATATTTGACCATATATAATTCACACTCAGTATTTTACTAAAAAGTTATGTTATGATCAAAATTATAATAACCTTAATTAAATTTATTGGAGTTCAGTTTTTGATGATATTTTTTCTTGAGTTAAAATTTTTAATTTTTAAATAATATGTTAAAACAATTCAATTTGATTTGAATTTTTTTTAATGAAATAAATCATGGATATAATAGATAAAATCCCTGTTCATATCGGATTATTTGGACATATTGATTCTGGTAAAACGACAATTGTGGCAATTTTATCTGAAATAATCTCAACAGCTGGCATTGATGCTCATCCGCAAAGTAAAGAACGGGGAATTACGATTGATTTAGGTTTTACTAGTTTTGTACTTGATAAATACTTGGTTACTTTGGTGGATGGTCCTGGACATGCTGATTTGATTAAAATAAGTGCTTCTTCAGTAGAAATAATAGATTGTGCGATATTGGTTATTGATATAAATAAGGGTCCTCAAGTTCAGACTGGAGAACACCTAATTATGATTGACTCATTAAAAATCAAAAGCATAATCATAATTCTAAATAAAATAGACCTTTTTCAAGGAGATATTAAAGAAGAGATTGAAAAGACTAGAGAATTCTTTGGATCTACCCCTTACGGATCTAACATCCCTATTTTTGCCGTATCAGCAAAAGAAAAAGATGGTTTCGAAGAGCTACGTCACGGTATTTTAAATACCATTGAATCTTTAGAAATTGAAAGAGATTTTGGAGAAGATATCATTATCCCAATTGACCATCATTTTTCTATTAAAGGTATGGGAGCGATCATAACAGGTACCATTTTAAAAGGTAAACTAAAGCTTAATGATATCTTAGAAGTACTACCTCTTAAAACCTCAGGAAGAGTTAAAAACATTCAAATTTTTCATCAGAATGTGAATTCTGCGAAGGCAGGAGATCGAGTTGGGATAAATGTTAAAAACTTGGACGTTAAAAAAATTTATAGAGGCTGTATTGCTACTAATAATCCCAGTGCGTTTGATTATTGCGATATATTAGAAATAAAAGTGAATAAAAATAAGCTATTTAAACCTGAAACTCATTTTGGAACACAAGTACATGTTACAATTGGAATGTTTACAACGACCGGTAAAATATATCCCTATTATGAATTGGACAAAAAAAAGATTCAAACTAATGTGGGTAAAAACGATATTGAGTTTAAAGCAGTATTGTGGTTAAATATGAAAGTTTTAATCAATAAGGGAAAATCAATTATGCTGCTAAGTCGTTTAGATTTGCCTCCAACAACGCTTAGGATCTTAGGATCTGCACAATTAATAGAAATTCATAAAAAACCCCCTTTACTTCATAAATTCAAAATAAAAAAGGGAAAAATTCAAAAAGATTTAATTTGTATAGGACTCGCTCAATCTGCCGCTGGTGCAAAAAAAATTGTGGGAAGATCACTAGAACCACCTTTTACGAAAATCTTAGACACTTTTGGAACCAAAGGAGCTGTAATCGTAGGAGTTGAAAGTAAGGATCTTTTGGTAAAGAAAGGCGATCCAGTGGTTTTAAAAGAATTAAGAAGTTTCCATTTAAAAAACCGACTAAAAATATAAATTCTTAATCATTTATAATATAATTAAGTTTCCTTTTATTAATAACAAGGTTTGGATGAAAAATGATGGAAGTTAAAATTGACCAACAAATACTTGATGATTTAATGCGTCTTCTTGAAACAATTGAGGGTAGCACAGATTTAGAAGCAACAGCAATCGTTTCAAAAACAGGTTTAAGAATTGCGAGTTCTGAAACTGCTGATGTTGTTGCAGATATATATAGTGCTAGTCCCGCTACTTTAATTTCCTTAGGGCAAAAAATAAGCCAAGGTTTAGATCAGGGTGAATTGCAGGAAATCGTAATAAGAGGTACAAAAGGATATACTATTATTTTAGTAGGAGCAGCAGATAATAATTATATGCTCTTCTCAAGCTGTAAAAAAGCTTTTAAACTTGGATATTACGTGCATAAGCTAAAAAAAGCTTTTGAAATAATGGAACCTGTATTAAAACAAATTCCCACGGCATAAAGAAAAAAAATTGTTTTATCTATGGGGGTGAGTAATCATCACTGTATACCCAATTAATTACGTCACCATCTTCTAATTCATATTTAGAACAGCTATAGCCAATTTTCTCACCATTTACACCATAAAACCAGTTATGTTCCCCATTTTTATACCCATCTATAGATGTTACTAATACCCCCTTATCACCATAATCCTCATATTCTACTTCACAGTATTCTTTTAAAACTTCAAATACAGTAGCGTCATCCCCATCAATAGATATATCTTCCCATTTTTTTATGTTCCCATCCCCATAGTCTACTATTAAAGTTATATCTTCTACTTCTTTGCCACTTTTTTCTTGCAACGTTGTTGGAAAGGGAATTAACCCATAGCTATAAGTTATAAGCCCTGTAAAACACGCAACACCGATAATTCCGATCAATATGAATTTTGGTCTTAAATTCTTAATCTTGGACGCATATAGAGCCAATACGGTAGTAATAGTAGCAACTATACTAGCTATACTTGTAAATAATATTAAAGAATCTTCTGATATTTCGGTTTTTTTAATTACTTTTACCTCATCATAATCATTTTTAGCCGATGGATTTGATATTCCTATAGTATATTCTCCTGGTGTGATTCCATTTATAGTCAATTCAAGTACATAATTATTAGTTTCAGTATGGACCCAAAGTAATAATCCAGTTCTTATATCATATATTAGGGATGTAAATTGATCTCCATCGATTTGATCGTACGTAAATTTAATAGTTAACATCGTCTCTTCAATGGAAACAATTCCATTCGTCAAGCCAAAACTTTCAATCGTTGCTAACTCTTTTAATTTAGTTATATTGTCCGTAGGAATTAGAAATCCCGAATCAAAATTATTATAACCTATAAACATAGCATCGGCTGCTTCTGTGTTAGAAACGTTATACATAGTTCTATTATTTACAAATGTAATATTAATATAAGGGATCGGCTCAGAAAAACAAGAGCCATCAAAAGCATGTTTATCGTAATATCCTGTGAAATTAACAAGAATATGATTCCCTGCACTTGAATTTATATAGCCTTTAGGACCATCAAAAGAGCTCCACTCTAATGGTCCAGTAAAGTCATTTACAGTATAATTATATGTTAAACTATAATCAAATGTATAATTTAGGGAATAAATTTCCATTTTAAAGCCGAAAATAAACGTTTTTGCCCATATTAACAATCCACTTGACCTTTCATAAATCATATAAGTCTTTTGAGGTCCATCTGTTTGTTCATAGCTAATATAGATAAAATTATAGGATTCTTCAATTGTAACAATGCCATTTGACCAAAGACCAGAACTTTCTATCGTTGCTAACTCTTTTAATTTAGTCATATTGTTTGTAGGAATTAAAAATCCTGAATCAAAATTATTATAACCTATCCCCATGGCATCGGCTGCTTCAGTGTTAGAAACATTACACAGAGTTCTATTATTTACGAATGTAATATTAATATAGGGTACCGGTTCAGAAAAACATGAACCATCAAAAGCGTGTTTATCGTAAAATCCTGTAAAATTAACAAGTATTTTATTTCCTGAACTTGAATTAAAAAATCCTTTATTACCATCAAACGACCACCACCATAATGGCCCTTCGAACTGAGTTACATTATAAACAAATGTACCGTTGAGATCTAGTTCCTGATTATATTCAAGGGGGATATTTTCAGCACTTTCTTTAATAACTATATTTTGATTAGAATTGTTTTCATTGTTATAGTCAAAATTAGTTGTATTTATTAAAGAGCATAGATATAGACATCCAAATACAACTAAAAGCATGATGGAATATGATAATATTCTTTCTTTTGTCATAATTTATATATTTATTAAACAAGTAATTTTTTTATTCATCAATTTTTACTAATAGAGAAATTCTTCTCTCATTTTAGGGTTATGTAGGATAAATTATCCTACATATTTAAATTTAACCCATCCTTATATTTTAATACAAAAAAGAGGTATTTTTGGAAAAATTGAATTCAGAAGAAATAGAGCAAGAAAAATCAAATGGAAGTCCTTGGCTTGAAAAAAATACTTTTCGTATTGTGCTCATAAGCACGTTTGCTGCTTTAACCGTAGTTATGGGGTATATGTTAGTTTTTATTCCTAATATAGAGTTAGTTACTTTAATGATCTTTTTGTCAGGATTTATATTAGGAAAAAAGGATGGAGCGATCATAGGACTAATGAGCTCTTTTATATTTGTATTTTTTAATCCTTATGGTGTATCCCCTTTACCGTTATTTGCTTATCAGTTAGGTCATTATTCTTTAGTCGGCATTTTAGGAGGAATGACCCATAACTTTTTGAAGAACAGAGAATATTTTAAACCAGAGGAAGATTTATATGTTTTTCGCGTGCTATTAATTTTTGCGATTATGGGAGCAATAATTACATTTGTGTACGACATTCTCTCCACATTGATTGGAGCCTTAAGCATTTTTGGCACATTAGATACCTTTTGGGCAACTTATATTATTGGATTGCCGTTCACTACTGTACATCTTATTGGAAATATCCTTGGTTTTATCTTTATTCTGCCTGGTTTAATCCAGTTGATATATAAAATGCTTGATATTTCAGAAAATTAGATTAACAAACGTAATTATTATTTTTTTAGCAAAAATAATTTTTTTCTCATTTTTGTATCCTTATCTGAAATTTGATAAAAAATTTTTATAAATTAACCAATAATTATAATAACATTGTAAATAAAACTTAATTAAAAGTAATTAAAAGTCGTTTACATATATTTACGGGATATTATAATGACTGAAGGAGAATCAGTTCGAGAAAATGATGATCTTGAAGTTTACATAGAATTACGGCAACACCTCAATAATCTCCCCATTGGATACCCTTCCACGGACTCTGGAGTTGAAATTAAAATATTAAAGCATTTATTTACTCCAGAAGAAGCTAAAACTGCCTTAAACCTGAGACTCACGCCGGAACCTTTAAAAAAAATTTATAGGCGTGTAAAGAGAACGGGAATTTCTATCGAGGAACTCGAGAAGATTTTGTATCGGATGTATAAAAAAGGGAGTATAGCACATGCAACAGTGGTTGAGGAGAATAGAGAAACAAAATATTATGCCATCGCCTTTTTAGCTGTTGGCATGTATGAATATCAGTTAGATCGTCTAAACAAGGATTTTGTACAAGATTTTGAACAATATATTGAAGAGGCGTTTATGGATGAGTTTACGAGAACAAAAATAAACCAATTGCGCACTATTCCAGTTAGGCAGAGCATTTCCTCTGAACATTCTATATCTACATATGATAATGTAAGAGCAATAATAGAAGATGAGTCAATCACAAAAGGATTAATAGCTATTATGGATTGTGTGTGTAGAAAAAGCAAGGATATTCTTGGAGAGCCTTGTAAATTGTCGGATATTCGCGAAACTTGCATGACATTAGGGAGGGGAGCACAAATCTCGCTCGATAAAGGATGGTCTCGCCAATTAACTAAGGAGGAAGCTCTTACACTAGTGGATAAGTTTGAAGAAGCGGGATTTATTGTCCAACCGGATAATACACAAGTACCCTTTTTTATATGCAATTGCTGTGGATGTTGCTGTGAACTCACGTCTCATATTAAACGGTTTGATAAACCAATAGAATATATCTCAAGTAATTTTTATGCCGAAGTCGATTCGGAGATTTGCACGGGATGCGGAGTTTGTGAGACTCGCTGTCTCATGGATGCGGTCACCATAATGAATGAAATTTCATCAGTAAAGCGAGATCATTGTATAGGTTGTGGACTATGTGTCTCAGCTTGTCCGGCAGAGGCTATAACTTTACATAAAAAAGAGCATGAGAAAGAACCTCCATTAGATAGAGCTGATTTATATACAAAAATAACAAATAAGAAAGCCGAATTAGCTCGACAAGAAAAAAGTTAATTATTATTGACTAACTAAAAACAGATATTTTAAAAATTATTTTGCTTCTGGGAGAATTGTAACCTTTCCTCCAGCTGCTTCAATTTTTTCTATTGCTTGTTCGGAAGCTTTCTTTACAGATACGTTTATTTTTTTATTAATTTTTCCTCGTCCAAGCACTTTCTGGATATTAATATTTTCCAAATTAATGGTATAGGTATTTCCTGATTTAGTTGCTTTTTTCTCATCAACTAATTTTTCAATTTTATAATCTAAATCTTTTACATTAACAGCATTAATTTTAGAGAGTCGAACCATATCTTGCGGTCGTTTAAAACCTTTCTTTCCAAAGTCCCAATCGGGGTCAGGAAATCCAAGCTCTTTTTGTTTTAAATAATATGATTTTTTACTTTTGTTCCACTGAGTTGTTTTGCCTCTTCCAGCTCTTTGTCCGGTCTTTCTATGTTGTCCTACCCTACCGTAGCCACAAGTGCGGCTTCCTCTCTTTTTTCTAATTTTTTTAGGAAACTTTCTCATAATTAATTTTAATCCTCATTATAGCATTTTATGAATTATATCATTTATGTATGGACCAACATTTCCTAAAGTTCCCCCCTCACCAAAATGTTTTTTAATATTACCTCGATGACCTTTTCGGGGGGGGTGTAATCGAAACACTGGTTTAAGCTTATATACATACTTTTCCCGATATTGTATTTTACCATCTAATAAAGCTTTCGCAAATTCATTAATATTTTTATATTCCGTCAAATTTTTGATATGCTCATCCGTGAGTGGTTTATTTCCCTCAATTCTTCCTCTTACTCTTAGTAATCTTAATAATGTTTTTTCATCAATTTCTCCGAATGCAATATAATCCTTACATTTATTTAACATGCCTCTATAACTTTTGTCAGCCCAAATTAGTACTCCATGGTTTACTTTATGCATTCTCAGCATCTTTAAAGTATCTAATATTTTTCGTTTCATACCTGGAGCTCCCCTAATCCGCACTGCAAAAAAGAGTTTGGAGGGATCGGTATCTTGTTTCATTTTTGCTTTTTTATTTGTTGCCATAACCATATCCACCACTCAATAGTTATACATTAAAATTAAATTTATGGGCGTTTTTAAGAGCTTCAAAAGTAGCTTTTACGAGATTCTCACTTGTTCGAGTATCTCCGAACGTATTACTCCAAATATCTTCTATTCCGCAAAGTCTTAAGACTTGTTTAACTTTATCGGCACAGGCCAATCCTACTCCTGCAGGAGCAGGAATCAGTTTCATGCGAACACTTCCACATTTACCGTTAATCTTGAATGGAATGCTGTGAGTTCCACCACATCCACATTCTTTGCTTCCACAACCTCTTTGGATAGGTACTACGGAAAGTTTTGCTTTATCAATTGCTTTTCTAATTGCTGGTCCTACTTCTCTACTCTTTGCTGCACCTACACCTAAGAATCCATCGGCTCCTACGATTACAACAGCTTTAAATCTTGAACGTTGCCCAGATGCTGTCATTTGTTGAACCATTTTGATATTAATGACATCTTCCTTCAATTGAGGTAATAGAATATCGATAATTTCTTTTTCCTTTACAACCAAATTATTTTGAAAAATCCGAGGTAAGTCAATTAATCCCTCTTTAACTAATTCTCCAAGTTTAGTTTTTGGAATCCATTCTTCCTCTATTCTTCTTGTTCTACTCATTTATCTTTCTCTCTTTAAATTAAGCACTATTTTCTATTTTTTGTAAAGTATTGGTTATTGTTTGACTAATTTTAGTAGGATTTATCTTATTTTTTTTCAAGTATCCAGAAAAGATTTGATCATATTTTTCTGGCTCGCTTTGCTTAAGAATTTTAGCATAATTCTCAATATGATTTCCCTTTATTCTTTGTTCTAAATTTTCGGGAAAGAAATCCTCTTTATAGGGAACTTCAATGCCAGCATCAATTATCCCTTTAAAGGCAGCAAGGATACGGTTTCTGTGGTAAAATATTCCCAAATCAAGAATAGCTTCCTGAATATTATTTTTTTTTGCCCGTAATCCCGCTAAATAACCTGTAAGATATGAAGCAGGTATATTTCCTGTATTTGCATTATAATTATATTTCTTTAATAATTCTTTAGAAAAAGCAGATACCAAAACTTTATCACCTCCTTTCTTAGATTCAACAAATTGAACAACCATATGATTATTGGATGCTCTAATAACAATTCGGAGTTTTCTTGACTTTAATAATTTCAATCTCCTATGATAATTAGTCTTTCCTTCATATCTTCTCCTTTTGGCTACTCTATAACGCGGTCCATGTGCCATTTTTACCTACCTCTTCTTTGTAATTCTTTATCTTTAATATATCGGTTGAGCTGCCGCACACTATTAAACATTCCACCTTTGGCATTTCTATATAATTTTCGATAATTAGCGGGAGTGATTAATTTTTTATCTCGCAATTTTCTTAATTCTCTTCTAATAGGGCGGATTCGTTTTATATAGGCTCTCTTTTTGGGCATACGCGCATGTTTTGAACCCTTTCTTTTACCTAAACCTCTACCTAATCCTTTTTTCTTTCTTTCATGTCTAATATTTTTCCTTTGATTAGAAACGCCTTTTTTATATTTTTTCTGTATGATACCTTCTTTAATTAAATTTCGAATATCTTCTCTAGTTATTGCCATTTTGATTTCATCCATAAGATATGGGTCAAAATACACTCTGTTTTCTCCACATTTTAATATTTCCGCTGCTATTCTTTTTTGTGCAGTTAAATTCATTATTTATCACATACATTATTTTTATTTTAGTCCTATATATCTTCTTCATCAAGGGATTCTTCAAAATCATCCTCATCTAAAAATTCTTCATCTTCCTCTAAGCCTTCAATTGGCGATTCTAACATAGCTTCGTACTCTTCCATTTCTTTTTGAGTCACTCCAATGTTTAATATTTTAAAATTTCTCTTCTGAGCAGTATCAACTATTTCTATTCGCTTCTTTGAGCCCAGCCTACTAGATATTTTAAGGGCATGTTTATGAGGATTTAATTTTTCTAAATCATTTAATCTTTCAACTCTGGCTTCCTCATAGCCAGAAGGATGTAAACCACGTATTTTTTTAGGAGATCTATATCCAACTGAGGGAGATTTAACCCCAGATTTTTTTTTTTTTCTTGTTTGACTGTCGATTCCTCTTGCTTTCCTCCATGAATCTTTAACTCTAATATATCTCCACGATTCAACTCTTCTAAATGAAGGTTTTTTCTTTTTTATATTCTTTCGAATTTCTAATAATCGTTCTTTTTGAGTCATATTTTTTACCTCTTTTTTTAGTTTTTACAGTATTTCCCAGATGACTTCATTGCCAATTTGTTTCTTATATAAATATACTCCATCTTGAAAAACACGAGGATCTTTTTTTCGAATACGGCAAGCTCTCTTAACATTTGCAGCTGCTAACCCTAAAGCCTCTTTATCTGGTCCGATAAAGTAAACATCATCACCACTTACTTCAATTTTCACATTATCAGGAAAGTTTGCTTTTCTTGGAGCTCTTTCACCTAAAAAGTTGACAACGTGTATTTCTTTTGTCTTTTCCTTTACCTCAACAGTGCAAGGGAAATGGGAATAACATATTTTTGAAACATATTTATAGTTATTCTGTACTCCTATAACCAAATTATTTATAATATTAATTATTGTTTTAGCTAATGCTATAGTAGGATTTTTAGGGAAATGTGCGGTAAATCGTAATTTTTTATCTTGAAGCTCAATTTTAATCCCTCTCGCGTGACTGAAATCTTTCGTGATAGGCCCCCCTTCTGGCCCTTTCACAGTAACAAGATTATTTCCTTCGATTTTCACTTCCACACCTTTTGGAATATCCAATGTTTCATCAAAAAACGCTACTTTAACCATTTTGATTTACCTCATATTTGAATTAGTAAATATAACATAATGTATGTCCACCAATGTGTTTCTCTTCTGCTTCTTTCATTGTCATAATGCCTTGATTCGTGGACATGATTATTACCCCTAATCCAGGTGCGGGTAATAATTTTCTTTCTAATGTCTCATATTGATTTACTTTATAATTTAAACGCAGTAAAGCTTTACATTCATTTATTTTTCCTAGCAACGCAACTTTGAATTTTCCTTGCCGACCATCATCATACCTTTCAAATTCGCCAATATAAGCATGTTTTTGAAAGATACGAAGAATACGCTGTATTAAATTAGACGCAGGACTTATAATTACTTCTTTTTTCCTTGCGAATTCTGCGTTCTTTAGCATATTCGCCATATTAGCCAAAGTGTTAACCATATTTTCTCACTATTTTTATAATTTTATGTTTATTCATACCGGCGAAAGCCGATCTCTTTTCCTATCTCGTAGAAACATCTCCGACAAATATAGAGTCCGTACCTTCTAATTAATCCTCTATGGGTGTGACATCTTCTACATTCACGGATTCCTTTGCCGTGTTTTTTTGATTGCGGTATAATCTTTCACTCCTTATTGTATTAAAAGAATTCTAAAGCCAATTCTTTTACTATTTGAATATTATAATTTTTTTCTAAATAATACTGAGCTTCCTCTCTACTTACATAATGATGTTTTGGAATTTTGGAACTTTGTTTTCTTCTATATCTGACTCTCATTCCAGGTCGTACAATTCTTCCCATAACATCGAGTCCCCAGAGCCCTGTTTGGGCATCATACTCAACACCAGGTATGGAAATATGTTCTGTAATTCCAAAACCAAAATTACCATAATTATCAAAGCTTTTTCTAAGGATTTTATTATTGTTGACTATTATTAATCTTTTTAGTAATTTCTCTGCCTCATTTCCTCTTATTGTTACTTTACAGCCAATGGGCCTTCCTTTCCTCAAATTAAATTCCTTAACATTCTTTTTTGATATAGTTTTTACAGGCTTTTTACCTGTTATTGTTTCAAGCACAGCTACTGCTCTTTCCAATTCTTCTCCACCAGCTCCTACACCTATATTAAGGACCATTTTTTCCAAAAATGGTCTTTTCATAGGATTTTCCCATACTTTATCGAATTCATTTGCTTGAGTTTTTTTAGCTTTTTTAGTTTTGGTAGACATTGAGTATCTCACCTTATTTTTTTTTAAGTACCTACTTTTGGTAAGCTAATTTCAGATTGATCTTGACCTATAACAAAAGTATAATCATATAAAGTTTCGGTTAGTTCTCCATTTTGCTCAATGGATACGGTACTAGCATTAGGTCCAAACAACTTTTTTATACTTCTTATAGTTCCCACTTGCCCGATATTTTTACCAGACATAATAATCGCTAAATTATTTTCTTTAAAGTTTAAAGTTTTAAGAATTTCTTGTTCTGGAACGGAAATTTTTAAAACATCCATTCTTTTATAAATATCTTCCTTAGGATTTCTTGGATCGTTTACCCGAATTAAGATATTTCTCCCATCATGAAGGTTTAACTGCAAATGCCCCCCTTTTTTTGTAGTTTTTTGGTTAATTCTACATAATTTAAAAGAACTCTCTGCTTCAGGTATTTCATGTAATATTAAACCATAATGTGAGTCCGGCAATATTCGAAAATTTTTATTGATCTTTTCAATACCTAACACATCCATTAATCCGACAGGAAAAGTCGTATCTCTTACAACCTTTCCATCTACTTTGAAATAGCCTAAGCTTATCAATTTTTTTGCTTCTCTATGATTATCTGCGAATTTAAGAAGATCACGAATAATATGTAATAAGGGTAAACAGTCTCTAGATGGATGAGGGCCCGGTGAACTTTTTACGAAAAATGTTCCATGCTTTTTTTTGATCTGTAAGAATTTTGGGGTATTTAACCTTTTTAAAGTCTTTTGGCCTCCATGTCTAGTCATTTATTCTTTCCCCTCCTTTCCTTCTAGTTTTTGTTTAGTTTTCTTGGGAGCAAGATATCCCTCATCCCAATATCCCGCTTTTCGCTCAATCATACTTGCTCTCCAACCATCCATTTTCTTTCCAGTTTCCGTAAATTTAGTAATGACGAGATTAGAGATATGAATGGTGGGATGAAATTGTGTTCCGTCAGATTTTTCAAATACTGCTTCCTTTACCTTCACCCGTAAATTCTTATCAATTTCTAATACTTCACCTTCAAAATCTCTATATTCTCCTTTACAGATTTTAACAGAATCACCTACTCTAAGGGGAATTTTTTTGATTCCATACTCATCTGAAAGGAAGTCAGCTAATCGACAAGTTATTAACTTTGACCTTTGATGATTTTTGTAATTGAAAAGCGCTTTTCTCTGTTTGTTTGGTTTTCTTGATTTAATTTTCATTTAATTCACTTTTTCACAATTTTCTTATATTATTAAAGATGAGATGGAAGCCAATCTTGGAAATTGCTCGGCTGCCTCCCTTGCAATCGGACCTCTAATTTCAGTTCCTCTTGGATCTCCTTCTTTGGATACTAAAACTCCAGCATTATCCTCAAAGCATAACCGTGTACCATCTTTTCTTCTGAATATCATTTTTTGTCGCACAATTACGCATTTTAAGATATTTCCTCTAAGTTCGGGTCGTCCTTTCTTAATTGTAACCGTACACACATCACCTACGGAAGCTTTAGGTAATCTTCTTAAACGGGTCTTACTATGATCTACATTTATGATTTGTGCAATTTTAGCTCCAGAATTATCGGTGATAAGAACTCTTGAACCATTACATAATCCAGCGCTTGTCCGCGGCTTGGCCATTGTTTTTCTGCCTGTTTTCCTTCTTGTTCCCATTTAGCTCTCTCCTCCGAGTACTTTATCTAAAACGATAAAAGCTTTTGTTTTTGAGATCTTTCGGCTCTCACCGATGCGTACTAAATCTCCAATATTTATTTCTGATTTTAAACATTCAGGTAAATGACATGGAAGTCGTGAATTACGCCTTTCATATCTTTGATATTTTTTAACAAATTGAAGATAATCACGTCTAATTATAACAGTATTTCGAGATTTTTTAGAGACTACAATGCCCTGAGTAATTTTTCCTCTAATTCTTGTAGTCCCATGAAAAGGACAAAACTCATCATTACATTCTTTTATTTTAGGAGGATTAACTCCAGGCACGCCAATATTTCTACTCATCTTAACCATCTCTTTTTTCTTAAATTTCTTAATCTATTTTCAGGACGACCTATAATCTTAGTCCCTTCGACTTCCAGCAAATCTTCCTTACCGTCATTATTTTCGCTTGGAAGTCTAATCCTAAATATATGGTCTTTTTTGATATATTTTTTTGTAACTTTATTTTTTTTTGTAATTAACATATTTTTAGTATCATCAATTATCATACCGATATCTTGATATGTTTCATTTTTTTTTTTTGAAATAAGCTTAGCATAAGCGTAAAAACCAATTAAATCATGATATCTTAAATATCTGGGATTTGTTTTCATTCTTCTTCGTACCACTCTTCTCCTTCTTCTTCAACTAGCAATTCTTCTTCTCGATTTACTGTTAAGATTCTAGCTATTTGTTTTCTTAACATTTTTGCCTTAGCAGGATTATCAGAGACTCCACCACCTGTTTGAGTAGAGTAAAGCATCATTAATTGTTCTCTTAAATCAACCAATGACCTTTCCCTTTCTCTCTCATCCATTTGTCGGATTTGCTCAGCAGTTATAATTTTCAATTTTTTTCACTCTTCAAAATTTTTTGTTATTTTTTTTTTTCCTCTTCTTCTGACTCTAAAGAGATTTCTTCTACATCCTCTTCATCTACTTCATCTATTATATCTTTTACTTCCTTATCGATTTCCCCTTCTATTACCTCTTCCTCTATTTCCAATCTTTTTTGCGTCTTACCAAGCTTTATCTCTAAATCTTTTTGCGCCTTTTTTAAAGCATCCTCTTTAATTTCAACTCCATCTCCTGTTTTATAATCCGCTCGCATAATTTTAACCACCACTCCCAATACACCACTCTTTTGTATGCATTGAGCCACACCCTTATCTACTGCTTCTTGAGCGGGTTGACCACTTTTGGTCATTGTTCCTGCTCGAAAAATTTGGGTTCTTGCTCTTTGAGAGGTTACCTTTCCTGAGACTTTAATTTCTACTCCCTTCGCACCCGCATCCATTACTTTTCTTAAAATGTAATATCCTGCTCTCCTATAATGCCTGCCTCGATCTAAACTGTAAGCTAATCTCTCTGCCATGATTTGAGCATCTAAATCGGGTTGCTCCACTTCTTCTACTTCAATCTGAGGCATTTCTAATCCAAATCGCTGTTCTAGAACATCTGTTATTTCTTGAATCCGTTTACCACCTTTTCCGATCACCAATCCAGGCCGACTCGTTTTAAGCGTAATCCTTACTCCTAATGGTGTTTTTTGTAAATCAACTCCAGCAAATCCCGCTCGTACAAGTTCTGAGCGCAGATATTCATTAATTTGCATCAATTTTATTCCCTGTTCAATAAAATGCTTCGATAACGGCAAGTTTTAATCAATTTTTTTAATTATTTTTTTTGAATTCATATTAGTATATTTTAATCGTTAAATAAATTATCCAGGAACTTCATATATTGCAAGTTCTACATGTGAAAGATGTTTATATTTTGCTGAAGAACTTCCATGCGCACGTTCAATATTGCGTTTTATAATCCTTCCTCTATGTGTCGCAGCGTGAATAATCCGGCACAAGTCTATGTCTAAGCCTTTGTACTCGGCATTAGATTCCACAGCTGTAAGAACCTCGAAAATTCTTGCTGCAGCTTTTTGAGGGTACCTCCCCGAGGGCCATTTAAATTGCTTTAAATCTTTCCTATGCGCTTGTTTCTTTTTATGACGCCTAAATGGGACGGATCTTTTTAATTGAATCACATCCTCTAAAAAGCTTTTTGCTTGATCAACTCTCATTCCCTTGATACATGCACAGATTTCTCTTGCGTGTTTAGGTTTGATCCTTAAATCTCTCCCAGATGCTTTAGCAATTCTATCTGTATCATATTTTTGTTCTTGAAAACTGTAATCCCATGTAGGCATGAATTTTCATCTCTCTCTGTTTATTTATAATTATTTTAATGGAACATATTTGGAACTTCTAGTGGCTCCGATACCTGGAGAACCATGCTGCACATGTTTTCGAGTTAAGGAATATTCTCCTAAATAATGACCGATCATTTCAGGTTTTATCTCAACAATTTCAAACTTTAGGCCATTATAAACTCCAATTTTTAATCCAACCATTTCTGGGAAAATAACCATATCTCTCACATGAGTCCGGGTGAGCAGATCTTTTCCTCTTTTTTTTGCTCGATATGCTCTCCTTAATCGCTCTAGTAATTTTTTTTGACGAGGTGGTAAACCGCGTCTTAGGGAACGTCTTGCTCTTGCGGGAAGTAATTGAATAAATTGATCCATATTCATTTTTTTTAGCTCGTCTAGAGTATAGCCACGATAATGAAATCTAAGGCGATCTAACTCTGCTTCTGTATCTAATTCTTCTTCTTCTTCCTCAGAGATCTCTTCTTCTTCTAATTCCTCTGATTCTTCCTCATCAAATTCTTCATTAGGAGCCATTTTTTCATCAATCTATTTGTTCCGTTTTCCTTTTTCAGTATATAATTTATGGTTTATTTATTACGTGTAAGGTTTTTAGTATTGCTTAATTTTTTAATTTTATTAAAAAGAGTTATAAATTTACAAAGAACAGAAGTAAAAAGCATAAAATTTAAAAAGGAATAAGTAAAGTTTAAAAGAAACGCAATTTTTATCGCTTCTTTTGAAGAATTTCATTTGATTGAGTTTTTTACTTAGGTATAATTATTGGGATTAAAAAGCCTTTTAATATCTTCCTCATCAAAATATCCACTCCATTGCTCTTTTAAAATTACAAATTTGTCTACATTAGGATTAATAACCGAATGAATGGTATTTTTTGGGATTTCAAACTTAGTATTGTTCTCAACAAAATAATACACAGCATTGCCATTAATTATGATTGGTCTTCCAGCTATAATTTCCCAAGACTCGTTTCTATATTTATGAGTTTGAAGTGAAATGCCTAATTGGGGTTTAATAAATATGATATTATATTCTTTATAAGAAAATTTAAAGCTATACCACTTTGGCAAGATATCTATATAATCTTCAGGAATCTTGTATAGTTTTTGAAAATATTCAGGGGTATAGGTTTTTTTTTGTAATTTTTCGAATTTATATGGATCATACAAAATTTTGTGTTTCGAAATATCTAAACTATAATTAACCTCAATTGTTTCAATCCCATTGTTTATTAGCATATAATAATCATTTGGTTTTATACTTAATACCGATGAAGATAAATCTGTAGTGATAAGCTTCTGACCATTGATTACAAAGATATCTTTATAGACAGCATGATTAATGGATATTTTTAATTCAATTGAGCCGTTTTTTCTAAGACAAGTTCCTCTTTTACTGGAAATTATTTCTTTTAGCATCATATTGATTCTTTTAAAATAGTTAATGCTTTAATTTTTTAAATTGTTCTTCTATTTCTTGGGCATAAGGCATGGAATCTTGGGCTCCTTTTCTAGTTACAGCTATAGAAGCGGCGGCTGTGGCATATTTGACAGCATTTACGATGGTTTGGCCATTACATAATTTACTTGCTAATACTCCATTAAAACAATCCCCTGCTCCTACGGTATCTATAGCCTGTACTTTAATTGCAGGTATTTCAATGATTTTTTCATTTTCTCTTTCGTAGATTAAACACCCCTTATTTCCTAAGGTAGTAATAACGAACTTTATTCCTAAATCTGCAATGGATTTAGAGGCTTGGATTATTTTTTTCTTACCTTCAGATTTTAACTCAGGGAGCTTAAAGAGGGTATGTAATCGATATAATTCACCTTCATTAGGAACGATTATATCTATGTTTTTTAAAATATTTATGGGAATAACTTTTAAAGGTGCGGGATTTAGGATTTTAATTACATTCCCTTCAGAAGCAATTTTAAATATTTCTTCAATGGTATCAATCGGAATTTCCATCTGTACTACTAAAGAAGTTGCATTTTTAATTATAATAGATGATTTGGTTATATCCGATTTATTTAAATGAAAATTAGCCCCAGGTGCCACACTTATCATGTTCTCACCATGCTCATCAATCATAATAAATGCTACTCCGCTTGCGTGTTGAGCATCTCTAATAGTATGGCTCATATCGATGCCTTCGGAAGTTAATCGAGATACCATCTGATCTCCAAATGCATCAGTTCCGATTCTTCCTATAAAAACAGTATTCGCACCTGACCGTACGGAAGCAACTGCTTGGTTAGCACCTTTACCACCCAAAAATTGCTGAAATATTCCCCCAGTGACCGTCTCTCCTGGTTTAGGGAGCCTCTGAGAATAGATATTTAAGTCCATATTACTCGAACCGATAATTAGAACGTAATTTTCATTATGTTTCGTTTCATTCATAATAATCTTAAATTTAATTGCTTATTTAAATTTCAAATTCTTTTCCTAATAATACGTGCTCTTCATTAAAACCTACCTTTTTATAAAAACTTTGAGCATTAACATTCGATATTTCTGTTCCAACTTCAATTTCATCCATTCCTCTCCTTTTTGCTAATTGAATTGCTTTCTCAATTAAAACTTTTCCAATTCCTTTATTTCTATGACTTTTGGCTACTATTAATTCATTAATTAAAGCAGTACCTCTTTTATGAAGAAATGTTTTATAAAAAACCATAGATAAGAATCCGATCATTTTGTCATTTTCTTTGGCAACATAATTAGAGTAAATTTCTGGATATTTGGTGATATCTATATAGTTTGAATTTATATCTTTTTCACTAATTTTATGTTTGGATTTTAAGACATCATTTAATTCATCTAAAAGAACTTTTAATGAAGTTAAATCTTCCTTTTCAAGGTTCCTAATTATTATCATGCATATATACCTTTTTTGTTATTTCATGGAAAATCAAGGATGCGAGATCGCTAATAATTATACATATAATTGATATTTATAATAATCTACGATTAAAAGATCTTCTCTATATAACTTATGGGTTTTAGGGTAAATAAAGGAAAATAAGAAAAAAAATTAATAAATTGTTTTAGCGAATTTTCTAATCGCTTTCAGCGGCTTCTTCTGCAGCCAACTCTTCCTCAAGCTCTTCCAGTGGCACGGGCGCAGGAGTTGTGAGCATGCTATACCCAATCCAAATGGCTATAATGCAAATTAAAATCACAAGCAACCAGAGTGGCAACACAACAAACAATCTCCAATTGAAAATGTCAATACCGCCAAATAAAGCAGTAATAAATCCAACCTCGAAACCACCTGTTTTACCGCCTAAAGTTTCCATATACAAATCGACAACCGATCCAAGAGTATAAACAATAGCGATTATAACGCCGACCACCATAATCAAAAAGCCGATAATCTTATCTTTTGCGATATAAATCACCCTTTCGAGCTAAATTTTTATAATTTTTGTTTTTTATTTTATTTATTATTAGATTAATACTATTTTATTAATAGCATTTTATATTAAAATTTAAACTATTTTAAAATTAAAACCATTTCATTTTTACTAGATAACTTGATAATAAAAATCAAATTTTTTGAGGAATTCAAGTATATCGTTTTGAATCAAATACCTAAATTTAAATTTCTCAAGAGGATTTAAAAAATAAATATTAAAGATGTGAATCTAACCAGTAAATCACATCTTTAAAAACTTCATCTCTATTAATTTCATTGAAGATTTCATGACGGGCACTTCATAAATCTTATAGGCAGTATTCTTACAAATTTGTATTAAAATATTTTTGTTATTTTTGGAAATAGGTTGATAAAAGTTAATTTTTCAAAATAAAAAAGAAATTTAAATTTTTTATATAATTTTTTAAAAATAGAAGATTTAGAATTAATATAAATCTTAATTTAAGAAAATAAAAATTATAGAACATAAAAAGAGTTAAAAGATCATGTCATTTGGAATCGAAATTGATATGGATGCCTGCAGCGGATGTGGCACTTGCTACGAAGTATGTCCAAGCGAATGCTTTGACGAGCCAGAAGGAGGCAAGGTTAAGATTAACGAGGCCAACAGACCAGATTGTGTTGGATGTCGGGCTTGTGAAACGCAATGCCCTGAGGAAGCAATAACCATTATAGAAGAATAAATAAACATCCCCTTAGATATTTATTATAACATCAGAATAAGAAATTTTTCAATACTTTTTTTTATTTTTATTTTTCCTTTTAATAATAATTAGCTTTTGATTTTGAAGGTTTAAATAGTAAAATAAAATGGAAAAATATATTTGAATTTTTACTCTTTTACAAATCAGCACATAAAAATACAATCAATTCTTTTATGTATGTTTTCATATCTTTCAATTTAACATTCTCATTTACTCCGTGGGCATTAGATCCGAGAGTTCCTATGCCGTGTATGATAATATCATCAATGTTTAAGATTTCGGATACAAAGCTCATATCTAACGATGCAGCCATTCCCAACATTTCAATTTGATTTTCCGGTACATTTTGAATTAAGGACATGACCTTTTTAATCCTATTAATAGGCGGAGAATTGGGATTAATTCTGAAAGCGGGATACATGTAATTGAAGGTAGTTTTAACATCAAGGGCCTTACTTCTCGCTTTACCCCGATCGATTGCTTCTAAAATCTCTTGTTTCACATCCTCATATTTTTCATCTGGGATGATTCTTCTGTTTATAGTCAGTCTACACGAGTCAGGTACGATGTTAGATTTTTCTCCGGATTTGATAATGTCCAAGTTGAACATGGGGCTCATGTTAAAGCTTTCTTTTGAACCGGGTCTTGGAAGTCCTAAAATATCCTTACTTTGACGAACTTCAACCTTTTCTTTCAATTCCATTAGTTCATTTAATATGGGAATCATTTCTTCCAGCGCATTTACACCGAGAAAATTCATCCCGGAATGACAGCTTTTTCCAATCGTTTCAACGATTACATCTAAAGTTCCGGCGGCACCGTGGATTATAAACGGATTTATTGCCATTTCCATGCAAAAGATAATCCCTTTCAAGTAACCTTTTTCGGCCAAATAACATACTCCAGGATAGTAGCCGACTTCCTCATCAGTGCAATTAACGATTCTGATATTATATTTTGGAGTAAGATTTAATTTCTCTATTATTCTAAGTGCCAATATTAAGCATACCATAGCTCCTTTCATATCAGAGGTTCCGCGCCCGTAAATTTTTCCGCTTTTAATTATAGTTGCTTCAAAAGGGGGAAAACGCCATTTATCTATTCCATCCATTGGAGCAGGGACTACATCCATATGTCCGTAAAATGTAACATACTCTTTTTGAGCAAAATCTTTGGTAGCCACCAGGTTTATACGTGGTCCTTCAAGAGGAAGCGGAATTTTTTTGACTAAATCTTCTGGAACAATTATTTCTTCTAATGTATACCCTAATTCTTTAAAGAAGGGGGAAATTATATCGACATATTCTCGATAGGTATTAGCTGGTGGAATAGTAGTATCAATCCTAATGAGCTTGGTCATTATATCCATAACTACATCAGGATTCAAATTGTCGACGATGTTAAGAATCTCATCTAAATTCTCCATAATAATTCATTCCTTTTTTGAAAATTTAAATTTTCTATTTATTTAATAAAGATAAAGTTGTAATTCTTTAAAGATAAACTATTAATGTTTGGTAGAATTGAAAAAATAGATTATTAATTATACGATTGAATTTTTTACTTTTTCTCCTATTATGATCATTCTTTGGGATCTTTTGTATGGATGTTTTTAATATCAACACTTATCGATTTATCTTCTATAGATTGCCATTCTTCTTTTTTGGTTGATTCAAATCCTTCACCACAAATCCAGCATCCATCTTTTTTTATAACCTCTTTATAACATTTTTCGCAATAAATTGCTGAACAGTTTGGACAATAAAAAATATGAACATTTTTAGGGATTATCCCTCGATCAACAATACATCTCCTTTCTTGATGATAATATGAGCTTATACCATCAACAACTCCATTCAAACCATAATACCATAGAAAAATATTACTAATTAAGATTAATGGACTGAAAATCATGAAGAATTTAGGAGCTATATTAATTACTGGTGGATGATCGGTTATACCTCCTAAATTAATAAATAATACTGCGAGAAAACAAGAGAGCGCCCGAATGCGTAGAGTACCTATAACTTTTAAAGTAAAATGCATCATTAGAGCAAGGATAAAAACTATAAGGATAAATGCTAAAACTACATAAAGTGTTGAGAAAAGAGTAAATATTGCCTCACTGAATACTAATATAAGTATCGTATTTATAAGTGAAAAAACAAATAAAAAAACACTATAAAAAGTTGGAATTTTCTTATAATTAATAACATTTTTCTCCCAAATATAGATAAAATATATCAATGAGAATGATAACACGGTTACTGAAATTGACATAAATAAGGCAAAATATTTTAAATTAAATGCTCCTATTTGAATGAATAAGAAACTAAGACCAAAACCAAAATATACA
>JBHLNT010000239.1:0-5912 GCA_048941265.1 Promethearchaeota archaeon | reverse complement strand
CTCATATTATTAAATAATTCTCTAAGACTTTCATTGTGGATTAATCCTTTTCCTTCCATAAAACAATTAGTTTCCCGGTCATAGCACAGATAATCATTTTTAATCAAAAAGGTTGCGATCGATCTAGCAAGTTTATATATATAAGGAAGGACTTCACTCTTAATACAATGTATAGAGGCATTTTTAATAATTTCCATTATTTTATCTTTTCTGAATGCGCCAAACATATTTTTTAATTTTGTTAAAAGTTCGCGTTCCCGATTTCCAGGCATTATAAAGAAATCATCAAAATGATTGGAGTTAAAATTAAAAGAAGATGCTTTTAGTGCGCTTTCAAGGTCATTTCTTTCAGTTGGATTAACAAAAAATTGTCCTATATATACTCCATAACAAATATCTTTGCTTTTATCCATGCTAATAAATACTGCTCCACTAACTGTTGCCCAGCAAGACATTAATATCTGCTTAATTTCAATGTTTTCTCCAATGGGTTCGCTTGTTCCAGATAAATAGGTTTTAAGTAAATAAAAATGGTCACAATTCCAACATGTTTTCAATGCTTCCTCTTCTGGCCTCAGGATTTTTGCACATAAGAAATTAGGACGAAAGCTATGAAGGGGCTCAAGTGGACTGTATTTCGCAAGCGCGATAGATTCAGTAATCTCAGTAAGGTCGTTGTTAAGCCTAAAGGTATCGAAGAGGATCTTCTCCTTTTCTAAATTGAGGGGATAATGATTTTCAGTCGTTACAATAGACTTGATACCATCCGGCCCTTCCTTGAATTCTTCTTTAAACACAAATGGGGTTATTGTTAATGAAACTTCTCCTACTAATGTAACAAAATCTTGAAGTGGTTTAAGAAAGCTTAGATTTTCTGAACGATAATGAATCATTTTTTGCTCTTCTTATAATTCTAATTAAGAATTAAGCCTGATAATTCTTTTTTTATTTAGCTTTTTAAAGCAAGAAAGAAAATCTGACTCGTAATTTTTAGTAGCTAGAATAGATATAATTTTTTGTATAGTCCTTTTGCTATTGCATAATTCCAAGATTTGTTTTTCAAGATCTGATAATTCTATAGTTTCATTTGGAGATTTTGTAAATACTCTCCAAGTGCCTTTTTTCCAAGGGATTTGGTCATTAGCATCTTTTTCAAAAGTAGCGATTATTTTTTCTTTTGATAAGAGACCTCTATCGCTAAATCTAAAGCTATTAATTTTTAAATTTTCATTTATATAAGGTTTTAATTCTAAAAGATCTTCATAACTGAATATTTTCTTTTCTATTAAATAATTTCCCATTACAATATAATCCATTTGACTTGATAGATAGAGATCTAAAGCGTCTTTTGGAGTTTCAACTATAGGCTCACCAACTGAATTGAGAGATGTATTTAAAACAACGGGGATACCTGTAATTTTTTTAAATTCCTGTATTAAAGCATAAAATATTTTATTATCACTCTTGTTTACTGTCTGTATTCTTGCTGTTCCATCTATGTGAGTTACAGCAGGTATTCTATTTAACTTCTCTTCTTTCACTTTAGCGACTAATAGCATAAAAGGACTTTGGCAATCTAATTCAAAATATTCTTTAGTATCTTCTTGAAGTATGCTAGGTGCATAAGGTCTAAAACTTTCACGATGTTTTACTCGATTATTTAGTATTTTTTTTATTTCTTTTTTCCTCGGATCACAAAGAATGCTTCTATGCCCTAAAGCTCTGGGACCAAATTCGCTTCCACCTTGAAACCACCCTACAATTTTTCCCTTTGCTAAAAGCTGTGCTGTTATTAGTGGAATATTTCTTATGAATTTAAAGGAAATTGTGGGTTCCTTTTTCAATATTTTTCTAATTTCTTGATTAGTATAGCGTTTTCCTAAAAAGCAATTTTGCATCACAAAATTTCTTGACTTTCTTAAGACTTTAAGCCAACCGTAATAAGCACAGCCAATGGCAATTCCAGCATCATGAGCAGCAGGTTGTATGAATATATTTTCATAAGGAGAGTTATCAAGAATTTTTTTATTGGCTACACTATTTAGACCCACTCCTCCAGCTATACATAAATTCTTTGAATTTGTTTTTTTATGCAACCAATTTGCGATATAAATCAATGCCTCTTCTAATTCTTTCTGGGCTTTGTATGCGAGGTTTTTATATTCCTTTTTGTTGTTTCCCCAGTCATTAAAATGAGAAAACTTATGAATCCAATCTTTGTTTATTTTTATTCCTCCGTTCTTTTTATTTATCATTTTGAAGTCAAAAACATTATCTTTACCATAAGGAGCTAATCCCATTAATTTACCACCATCCAGCGGATTACCAAAAACATACGCTGTTAGCCCAGCATATAATCCACCTAATCCTCCAGCCCATAAGATGCTTAACGGATATAATAGAGTATCTGATGTTTTTCCAAATGTTTTATTAATGGTTGTAATGGAATCCCCTTTACCATAATAATAGGATTCTGCTTCCATGTCATATTCAGAAAATGAATTATTTCTGCAGGGATGGGAGTCAATTACATCTTTATAATAACTTCCCCCTCCGTCAATTACTATGATTGCAGCATCGTTAAATGGAGAGACAGCAAATGCACTAAATGCATGTGCAAGGTGATGTGAAATATGCATTATTTTCTTCTTTTTTACATTTCTAAGAAATAATCGCTCCTCTTCTCCTTTATACCTACTTCCCATCCATTGAACATTTCCATATGGGAAGTTATGCTGACATACATTCTGTACAACTAAATCCAAATCCTCAACACTAATGTTTGCAGAATCAAGGCAGTATTTTACTGTATCTGAATCAGCACCCCCATCATGCTTAATTCGGGTTAGTCTTTCTTTTTCTATCGCTACGATAATTTTGCCATTTCTAATTAAGCAAGAGGCCCCATTGTGAGATAGACACGTTCCTAATATATAATGATCTTTATTATATTTCATGAAGATGTTTTATATTCACTACTTATTTGCTTAAAAAGCTTAAATTTTTTATTTTCAACAGTATAGAAATAAAATGTTTTGTTTTTCACTTGACCATTATTATCAAATTCTATTCTTCCAGTAATTCCATCAATTTGAAAGTCGGGTGATTGTAGAGATTTAATAATGGCCATTCTCTCAGATTTCCCTGTTCTTCTAATCGCTTCAATAACAACATTTACTGCATCATATGCAAAGGGTCCGAAAGCTCCTAGTTCCCCATATTCAGCTTGAAATTTTTTCACAAAATCCTTAGCATTAGGTATTTCATTCCAAGGGGGAGCAAGAAAACTTACAATTATATCCTCGCTCGCATCTCCTGCAATAAAAATAAGCTCTGGATCGAAACAACCATCTGGCATTATAAATATTGCCTTACTGCCCAAAGATTTCGCTTGTTTCAGTAGAAGTCCTCCTTCTGGATACATCCCACCAAAATAAATAACCTCTTGATTTTTTGCGATTATCCTAGTGAGAATAGCAGTAAAATCTCTTTCCCCTTCAGTTATTGTTTCATATGCAACTATTTCACATCCTTCCATTTGAAGTTTTCGCTTGAATTCCTCGGCTAATCCTTGCCCATAAGCAGTTTTGTCGTGTATAAGTGAAAAATTTTTTTTCTTTAAGATATTAATGGCGAAATCTGCAGCAGCAGGTCCTTGTATATCATCTGTTGGGCAGATACGGAATAGGTTTTCAAATCCTTGTTGTGTAATCTTTGGATTGGTTGCAGCAGTAATAACTAGTGGAACCATATTTTCATGAAAGATTTTTGAAGCAGGAAGAGCATTACCACTATTGGGATAACCAACAACTGCGACAACATCAGGATCTGAAACTAATTTATGAGCAACGCTTACAGCTTCCTTAGGGTCTGCCTTATCGTCCATTGGTACAAGTTCAATATTTTTCCCTAATACTCCACCTTCAAGATTTGCTTCATTTACAGCTAATTTAGCAGCGTTTAGGTAATCAAGTCCAAATGTGGCTTGAGGACCAGTTAAAGCTCCAACTATTCCAATTTTTATTTTCTTTGTCTTCTTAGCGCAGTTAACAGAAAAACCTAAAATTAGTACCGATAAAATTAATAAATTTGTAATTACCATCCTTAAGTTTTTCATTCCTCACCTCCCTTTTAATTACCAAGCTGAAAAATATATTTTAAGCTATTATTTGCTTTTCTTATATCAATTTTTTAGACTTTTGTAAATTAATGGCATTGTATGAAAAAAAATACATACTGAGTCCTGCGCCTCAATTAATGTAACAATATTTATCTCAATCGACCCTCCCTGGCGATCTACTTTTACCCAAGATAACAGAAAAGCTTGAACATCGACTAGAATAGATTGACATTCTCTGACTTAAAAATTAGGCTACTGGTCCCATTTAATCCGTTGAATAAGGAAGCAAAGTATGAAATATGAATTGGATCATTCCTTAACTTATCTTGTTCAAAAAAAATTTACCTATAAACACAATTCTTTTTTTATGAAAGAGATCTATACAGGTTGCTTGAGTATCTTGGGGAAAGAAATGTTGAGCTTGAAAATGTTAATCATATATGTAACCTGCCTCCCTAATATCGGTCTAGTTGTTAAGTTCGGGAGCAGATCCCCCACACACATTGAAGAGACTGAGGATGTGAGGAAAAAGCTGAAGGATCCTAATACTAGAAAAACGGACGCTAGTTCCCAGGGGAAGGCTGTGTCGTAGAACTTCTGTTATGTAAACTTTTCATATGAGTTGAGCCTTCCTGAAAATAATTTCCCGTAGTTATAGAGAATTTGCGGGATAAAATCCTCAAAAAACGGCTTATTTTGCCCTGAAAATACACAAATAGGGTCATTTTTGGGGTTAAATGGGGGTAACATTTGGAAAGGAGGGGATCAGGTCTGCCGAGCAGTAGAAAAAATCTTCCAAAAGTGGTATATTTATCAGTTGTTTTCCCCTGATATTGAAAGTGGGCGGTTAGCTCAGTTGGGAGAGCGCGGCGTTCGCAAGTCTAGGACTCAAGTGATTCGTAAGCTTTTGATTTCAGGTAAAATATCAATATTATCAGCGACTTACCTTTAATCCTCCTTTCAATCCTAATACCTAAATTTCAGCAATTTTCAGCATTCTTTGTCACACCCGTGGCACATGGGGATAAATCTATTTCTATTTGCATTTGACTACTCCCGCCTTTCCTTGATAATATTTTGCCGTCCAGATAAAGGGGAAGAAGTGGCAATAAAGTGCCCAAAATGTCAATTTGAAAACACCTCTGACTCCAAATTCTGTAAAGAGTGTGGCACTCAGCTTCTCCCTGGCGGAGAGCCTTCTATCACCAAAACCATAGAAACACCTGTTGAAGAATATCCAAGAGGAAGCACATTCGCAGACAGGTACAAGATAATCGAGAAGCTCGGCACTGGAGGAATGGGCGCAGTTTACAGAGTAGAAGATACAAATATCGGACAAGATATCGCTCTTAAGCTAATTAAACCAGATATAGCCTCATATAAGAAAACCATCGAGAGGTTCCGCAACGAACTGAAGACCACACGGATGATCTCCCACAGGAATGTTTGCCGGATGTTCGACCTCGCTGAAACAGAAGGCGCTTATTACATCACGATGGAGTATGTACCTGGTGAGGATTTAAAAAGCTTTATTCGGAGATCGGGCAAACTGGATATACCCAAAGCCATATCCGTCGCAAAGGAGGTGTGTGAGGGATTATCAGAAGCTCATAGGCTGGGAGTTGTGCATCGGGATTTGAAGTCCAGCAACATCATGATAGATAAAGAAGGCAATGCTCGGATAATGGACTTTGGGATAGCAAGATCACTCAGAGCAAAAGGCGTCACAGGCGGAGGCATAATCATCGGCACTCCTGAGTACATGTCTCCGGAACAAGCAGAGGCGAAAGAA
>JBHLNT010000051.1:0-25813 GCA_048941265.1 Promethearchaeota archaeon | reverse complement strand
TATGCAGGTATAGCAATGGTCGCCTTCTCGAGGGGAGTCGAATTCTTTGGAGCTCGAGATGGTTTATGCTTTCATGGAACAGGAGGAATGCACGGAGGCTATCCAAATCCAACCGCATATCGTCTCTATGCCACAAACACTAATTTAGAGGAAATTTTCAAAAATCAGAAAGAATACCCATTAGGCGACCCTGATCCTAGTAATGGTGAATTTGAACGATTATTAACAGGAGAAATCACTAGAAAACCCAATTGTTCTACTTTCCCGATAGCATTAGACAATTACGATCTAGTACATTATGCCCTATCAGGAGGTCCAGGATATGGTGATCCCTTGGAGAGAAAATTTGAAAGTATTAGAAAAGATCTTAATGATGAGATTTATACAAAAGACTTTATTTACAATATCTATGGCATCGTCGCCAATTACGATGAAAATAAAGAAGAATGGACTATAGATGAAAAAGCTTCTGAAGAGCGTCGAGAGGCAATTAAAAAGAAACGATTAGAAAAATCGATGACATTTGAAGAATTTTGGGAATATGAAAAGAAGAAAATAACTGAAGATAGATTATATGAAGCAGTAAAAAGAATGTATTCGGAAAGCTTGAAACTCTCTAAGGGATATTGGGGAAAAGAATTCCGAGAATTTTGGAAATTACCCGAAGATTTCCAATTGGAGGTGAAATAAGTGGTAGAATATGATCAAAAGACATTAGAAAGAATGATCGATGGTGAACTAACCTGGGAGGAACTAAAACCAATTATTAGTGGAAGAAAAGATCCCAACAGATTTGATATTATGCTTAAAATCTTGCAAGAACGGGTCCCATGGAAGGAAAAAATACTTTTACCGCTTCATGAGCATTTATACATAGTTTCAAAAGAGAGCCAAAGAATCGTCAAATGCGATTGCGGATACGAATTTGGAGATTATCGTCAAAATTGGAAATATAAATGTAGAATAAGGGTAAGAGATACCGTAGAATCTATAGGGGAATTATATCCTAAATATATGGGGAGCGATCCTGATTGGGAGGAACTCAGAGAATATATATGCCCAGGATGTCTTACCTTATTGGATGTTGAGGCTGTTCCACCAGGTTATCCGACAATTTTCAACTTTCTGCCTGATATTGATGCGTTTTATGAAAAATGGTTAGGAAGAAAAGCACCAGATAAAGAATAGAATAAAATTCTAAAGAAATTTTAAAATTTTTTTTTTTTTTACTACTTTAATTAGATCTTTTGAGATTTTTCAATGCCATATGGGATAATAAAAATTTTTTAAAAATGAGATAACTATTTGTTATTTTTTACTTTTTCCTTAATCTTCTTCTTTTTTCGCAGCTTAACCTTTTTTTGTTGTTCTACTATGACATTACTAATGAATTGGGTTGTCGAATAGGCGGATTCTGCTTCCCCAAGGGACAAATCTTTTAAATCATTTTCTAATTCTTCTGCTTCTTTAGCTGAAAATGCCATTTCAGACATCACATAATCTTTAGCGCTCGTTTTATGCCTTTTAGTCCTAAGCTCTGCGCGTTGGAGATAATAGTGACTCGTCATATGCAATACGAGGCCCTCACCATAATCGAATAATATTACAATTGGTGCTTCTCCATATTTATTCTCCATTTCTTTACTTTTCACTAAAACCTTAACCTTTTCTTTATCAAGAATAGTTATTGGATAACTGCTTGATTCAAGCCACCAAATAGGATCAGAATCTCCTTCAAATAAGCCTTCCAAAAATTTATTTTCTTTACTGACAACTTCTACCCGAACGCAATCATCCCCAGTAGGTCTCTGATTATATTTAACTAACTCTGGAAATATTTTCTCTAACACGTGATGCAGTGCCCAGTCAGTGGTAAATAAAAAACCTCCTTTTTCTACATATGTTTTGATTTTCCTTAAACTCTGAGATGAGATATCGCTTCCCGGGCAGTTAACAATAAACATTTGATCTGGATTTAATTCAATTTGATCTAATTCATAAGCATTAATAAGAACATACGGAACATTAATCAAATCTAATACTAATTCCACCTTATCATAAGATCCAGCTATAATTATAATAGAACTTTCTTCTACTTTCTTCAATATATCTAAATCTGCTGGGCGTTCTTTTTCCATTCTTTTTTCCATAATTTTTGAAGATGCCTGATATGCTTTTTTCATCTTTTCATAATCCGTCATCTTTTCGACATACTCTACCATTTATTTTTAGAATATAGAGAAAATTAGTGCTTATAAATAATTCTATGCTGAAGTGTTATAGTATAATCAAGAAAAAAGAAAATTATAAAAATTAAAAAATCTCTTTATAAGAAAGCCAGAGAGCAATTATAGTAAAAATTCCTCCTATTAAACTCGATAAAAATGGAAATCCGAGAAAACCAGTTACCAGCAGCGTTAATATAAAGTTTGGAATAATATAAATGCTAGAAGCAATTGTATAGCCAGTCCATGCCCATTTTTCCTTCTTCCTAATTCCATAAACTGTAATATATATACTTGAAATCCCTATAATCATTACACTTATTCCTAATAATCTGATAAATACACTTATAAGAAACATCAATTTTGGGCTGTATGCTGCTACTTCTGATTCGGTCAAACCGGTATATTCGACATGGTAAGGCATGAAAGTTCCTAAAATAGCGTAAATTGCCCCTGATATAATAAGAAATATGCTAGTAATAAGAATGATGATAATCGCTATATTCAAGTTTCTTGAATCTGTTAAAAATTTTGATTCCGCCATAGTTTTATTACCTTCTATTTAGTTAATCCTAATCTAAAAAATACTTTTTTGTATATTAAATTAAACTAAAGTATATTTAAAACTTCTTAATTAAAGAAGAAAACAAAAAAAAAAGATTTTAAACAATTCACAATTCATCTAAAGAATTCTTTATAGGAAAACATTATACCTATAATTAACAGAATCCAACCAATGATTACCAAGATTAAAGAAAGTCCGCCTACTACATAGGTTATCCACATAAGAGGGATAGCGAGCATTAAATGCTGGAAAAGATAAAGCATCCAACCCCATTTTTCTTTATTTTTAAAACCTGTAAATAATATAATTAAACCACCAATGGAAACACTAAGAAATCCAAAACCTATCATTCTAATAAACATACTTATTAAATTCATCAATTTAGGATTGAAACTTCTCACTCTTGAAGCCGACATTCCGATATAATCTACATGATAAGTCTGGAATGTACCTAGTATAACGTATAATAGCCCCATTATCATCATTATTAGGTCCAGAATAATTAATGATATAATGGCAATATTCAAGTTTTTTGATTCTGTTAAAAATTTTGATTTTGACAATGCCATAACCTCACTTTTCAAAAATGTGTTTTATTTTTTTATAAACTGAATTTCTAATAAAAAATATGATAATCCTTCTTATAAAGCTAAGTAAATAATATACTCTATTTAAAATCAATAAATATTTGAAAGTAGATTAAATCCTTTAATCATTTTATAAGAAAAATTATCCCATAAAAATATAGAGATTGCTTAAAAGACTCATAAAAGCCTATCATAAGCTAATTCATGCAAATCTAAAATTTTTATTGAAATTTCTTTAAAGCAGCGATTAATATTTATATTATCTTTTGAGGAGGTTCTTATAAAATCTTTTTCATTATGTCGTTTAAGAAATTGCTCAATGATCAAATCATTTATTTTAGTTTTCTCATCGACTTGACTTACCAGATCTTGCTTTGTGCCAATTACTATTTTTGGAGAATCAGTAACATTTTGTTCTACTAATCTTTCATACCACCAATCTAAATTAACTAAACTTTGAAGATTAATCAACTCAAAAACCATAAATATTCCATTAGCTCCATTAATGTAATACGTAAATAACCGTTTGAATTGCTCTTGGCCACCAAAATCCCAAATTGATAATCGAATGAAATTTTCCTCATTGTTGATTATAATCGGTAAGTCATAGGTATAAAAATCAATTCCAATCGTTAATTTTGTGTTCACATCAAATGTATCATAACATAACCTTCTTGCTATACATGTCTTGCCAGCCGCACCAGCACCTAATAAACATATCTTAAAAATATATGCAGGATGTGATTTGCTTGACATCGATTCAACCCATGAATTCTAAAATATTATAATATATAAGAGAATATCCTTGAGCTTCTATGAATTAAATATTTTGCAAAAAGCTAATTAATAAAGATTAAAAAAATTCCCTTCTTTAAATTTTAGCTTTTTTATATTCTTGCTAGTCTTTTAAAAAAAAAATCAACTTGTCGAAATAGGTTTAATTCGTTTATTTTCCGTATAGTTCTCGAATTTTTGATCTCAAAACCTTACCCACGGGTGATATGGGAAATTCTTTGGCGAATACGACAGATCTTGGCTTTTTATAACCTGCAATTTTTCCCTCAACAAATTGTATGACCTCTTCTTGAGTCATTGCTTCGCCTTCTTTTAAAATTACGACAGCCCGGACGGTCTCGCCCCACTCTTCATTGGGTATTCCAATGACACATACTTGGTCTATTTTTGGGTGATCAATCAGAACCTCTTCCACTTCAATAGGAAACACTTTTTCCCCCCCAGTATTTATACATTCTTTCATGCGATCCACAACAAAAAATTGCCCATTTTTCACATAACCAAGATCGCCACTATGGAGATAATTATCGGCATCTATCGTTTGAACGGTCCTATCGGGGTCTTTATAATATCCTTTCATCACCGATGGACCACGATAGCAAATTTCACCAATATCACCATCAGGAACCGGATTATTATTCTCATCGACTACTTTCATTTCCAATCCATCAAGAATAGTGCCTACACATCTATCCTGCACATCATCAACATCACCGTCCACTTTCATTGTAGTCACAGGGGCCGTTTCGGATTGACCAAAAGCATCCACAATCACAGCATTGGGAAAATACTGTAAAATCTTTTTCTTATATTTACCTTGCAGCACTGCTGCCCCAGACAAGCCGATAGAAAGGGACGATAAATCATACTTATGTTCTGACTTCTCCAAAGTATCTAAGACTCGTTTCCACATGGTGGGGACAAGAAATAATGTCTTTAACTGCTGTTGTTCAATTATTTCTAATAGCTCTGTAGGATTAAATTTTTTATTCGTAAGAAAGACCACTGTGGAACCTCGAAACATCCAACCGATCAAAAACACTGCATATGAAGCAAGATGAAAAAGGGGTGGGACCATTGTATTCTTTTCAATTTCTTCGTGTTCTGGTCGGTTTCGCATCGCCTTTTTCAATGCTTTAACGACTTCTTTCTCTCCTGTAACTCTTATTTTCTTTTGCAACATTAATCTAATCATCTTGAACATTAATTTCACTTTTCCCCTTCGCGAATAGGAAAGAGTACTGATATTTGCATATTCTCGTAACCTATTCGCCAATTCCATATGCACTAAACCGTGATATTTACCTTCCGGAGGTTTGCCGAAAAAATGTTTTAGTTTTCCTTCCCGTATAGCATATGTCATCTCTGCAAGGGAAGGCCCAATCTCGCTAGGTGTCTCTATTACGATAACCTTATCCTGCATTTCTGGATTTTCATAAAATACTTCTGGAATTCCCGTTATTGATTCTGTATATTCCAAAAGACGCCTTTGTAGCTCATTTTTTGCATATACTGGTTCATCGAGTTCCTCAATGGGGGGTAATAATCTCGAAAGAAAAGCTAATGCCATTTCTTCATTAGAAAGTATATTATCATAGGTTAACATAACCCCTTTAGGGCGTCCTGTAGTTCCGCCTGTATAAATAATTACAGCGACATCATTTATATCGATATCTACCTTAATCTCTTTATCTATTGCTTCCTGAATCATTTTTGTATAATTTAACATACCAATGGGGGTATTTGGACCATCATGAATTAAATACTTGACATTTGGGATCTTATCTTGGATTTTTTGAACCTCTGGAAGGGCATCATCATCAAAAATGAAAGCAATAGAGTCGCTATTATTAAGTAAAAATTCCATTTCAGAAGCAACATAACGAAAGTTCATAGGGACTGGAATTGCTCCCAACTCTTGTATTCCAATATTCGTAATGATAAATTGCGGTGAATTATAAAAAAGAAATGCAACCTTATCGCCTTTTTTAATTCCCAATAATTTTAGAGCATTAGCCATTTTATTTATAAGCATATTCAATTCCTTCCAGGTGAATTCTTTGTCGCCATAGATTATTGCTAACCTGTTTTCTGGATAATGCTTAGCCTTAATATATACTGCTTCTTTAAATTTTCCTAAACTGACCATATTTAATCTCCTTGAATTTTAATTAATTATAAATTTTAATATCTTTTTTTAATCAACATTTAAGAGAAATTTGTTTAAATAATTTCTTCTCATTTTAAAACCGTAGTTAAATTTTCGTTCTTCTAAAAACCCAGTGGAGTATTTGAGTTGATTTGCGATAATTTACGTTTTTAATGATTTTTAAAAAACATGAAGAAATGATTAAATACTTTAGAATTTAAACATTAAACTATATAAGAAATAAGGAAAATAATATTTTCATGTTATATAAGAATATTTAGACAATTAGGAGATTTTTAAAATGTGTCAATGGTGTATGAAACATGGCGCTGGAAAGAAATGGTACCTTAATTCAAAGAACTATTTTGCCGATCAGATTGCTCCCGAAAACGAAATGAGGGAATATCTGGAAGAACAATGGAAGAATATGGAAAATTTATTCATTCGAAAAATTAAAGGATTCTCTTCGATTGGCTTAGGATATAAAATGAAGATGCCTATTATAGGAAGGGTTCTTCGAGCTACTGCTGAAAGTATGATTCACAGCGAGAAGAAACATAGGAATCCAGCTCGAGCAGATGGTCATTTTGGGCAAGCTATTCCTTTAGAAGAGGCAAAATTAATTATGTCTGAATTGGCTGCTGAGCCCATAATATGCAATTATTGTTTGTGCCGCTACATGCAACGTGGTACCAAAGAGCAAGTTTGCATTAATTTTGGGGTTCTCTCTGAAATAATTGAGAAGATCCCTCGATATGTTCCCAAAAATCGCACAGTAAGAATTGATCGAGAGACAGCTATGGAAAAATTAGAAGAGTTTAATAAAAAAGGATATATTGCATCTGTATGGTTTCAGCCAATACCTTATATTAACGCAATATGTTCTTGTGAAAGTCCCGAATGTGGAGGACTACGATTAAGAACAAGTTTTGATTTGAATGCGTTTTATAAAGCAGAATATATTATTCAATTAGATCAAGATAAATGTCAGGGTTGTAAACAATGTGTGTCTATGTGTCAATTTAGTGCTTTACGCTATATTCCTTCACAAAAAAGAGTCATTGTAGATTATGATAAATGCTTTGGATGTGGTGTATGTCGTCATGCGTGTAAAAACGACGCACTGAAGCTAATCCCAAGAGAAGAATATCCTGGATGGGATGGAATATATTAGGTGATAAAATGAGCAAAGCTAAAGGGAGTGTAAAAATGAAAAAAACAAAAATTAAAATCGATTATACTAAATGTGGGGACAAGGGAGGGATAGAGCCTCGAGAATGTACAATATGTCTAAAAGTTTGTGATCCCTGTGTGTTTTTAATGCATAATGTAATAGGAGCGAAAGAAGAAGATCCGAACGATCCTCAAATATGGCGAATAACAGCAGTGTGGCCATCTGTGTGTCTAAAATGCATAAAATGTGTTGAAGCTTGTCCCGAAAAAGCTATAACCGTTAAATGGTAATTCTAAGCATTTCTCAAATTTATTTTTTTATTTATGAACCTCAGAAAATTTAAGCTGATTTGAAACGAGCTAAATGCTTTTCTCTATCAGATTTAAAATCTTCAATAAATTTACCTTCATTATTCCTATTAGAACAAGAAACACATTCAGAATTTTCTCCGCAGTTAATTTGAGCGATATTCTTTTCGATTAAAATTTCACCAAAATTCTCAAATTGAGAGATGTTACCATTAAAATGCTCTATTTTTTGAAAGTAAAGTTGATTAAATAATTCACTTATTTTACGGATTTTATTACTTATATCTCCTTGATTATCATTGATATCCACTACAAGAATATAAAATAATCCTAATTTATTAGTATCTTTATAAAAATGAAAAGTTATTTCATCAAAATTAATACTTCTCATAGAAGATCCTGTGATTTCCTCCGAGATCATTTGAAGAGCAGAGATATAACTAGTAATTAAGTCTATATCCTGAGTTAAAGAATGACACTCTCCAAAATTCTGATTTACTAATGCAATTCCATCTTTGACTACAAATAAATTCTGAATCAATTTACCTAAAGCTAATTTATTTAAGATTTATTTAGAGCTAAATAACTTACACTATATTAAAAGATTTTTTTTATAGAAAATTATAGAATTTATCTTTTCATCTATTTTAGATAATTCATTAGAATAATAAGACTATTCACAAAAATGTCTAATATAAAACAAATATCCTTATAAAAAGATGATTCAAATTAAATTAATTTATCTTGAGATACATTAAATTTTATTTAGAACTCTCGTATAAATATTTCCCCATTTTATAAAAAGATTCTTTTACATTATCGCCCGTTAGAGCCGATGTTTCAATATATTCAAGATTTAATTCTTCAGCCAAAGCTGTAGCTTGTTGTTTTGTAACTTTTCTATCTTCAACTTTATCACTCTTATTTCCCAAAATGAATCCTATTAATTGTTCTTCTATGTCGACATGTCGCTGAATATCCTTGTACCAATTTCTAAGATCATCGAAACTCTTAGGATTAGTTAAGTCAAAAACTAAGAGAACTCCTCTAGCTCCCTTATAAAATGCTGATCTCATTGTCTCAAATTTTTGTTGGCCCGCAATGTCCCATATTACGAGCTGAATATTCAATTTTTTGACCCTTATAACTTTATCTTTTACATTAATTCCAATCGAGGGTATGTATTTTCTATCAAAAGCGCTCTCCGTAAAGCGAAGTATGGTGCTTGTCTTGCCAACCATCGGATCACCGCAGACTATGATTTTAAATTGGTAATCGATTTTACTTTTATCTACAATAATTTCTTCAGGAAACGCTTCTGATTCCTGAAGAGTGGTTTCTTTAATTCGTAGATCATTTAATATTTCTAAGACCTTTACACGTAAATTTTTAATCTCCGTTTGAATTTTATCTCTATCACTTTTTAATTCTTCAATTTCAATGATATTTTGAGCTATTTCATCAAAATCAGGATTAAAATATTCCATGCCTTTATAAAATACGATATCATCGACTTCATTAAAGAGTAAAGTAATGGCCGCTTGACCAACCCCTCCGCGACGTTCATCGTCTTTAAATTGAAGATATTTAATTAATCCCTTTAAGCCAATGGAAGGAAATGGAATGATTGCTATTGATTCTGGAATTAATCCTTGTTCTGCAGTTAGAAGAGTTATTGCTTTTATGCTAACATGGGTTAAAAGATCGTCAGATAAATCAGCAGGGTCCCATATTTGCGGATTTGGTCCTACTTCCTCATCAACTTCAGTATAAATGATACCATATATAAGAGATTCGTCCATACTAAAACTTTTTATCGTTTAATTCCGATTCATTGTATTGTTAAATAACCAATAAAAACTCCATCTAGGAAAATATTGTTACTTTATAGCAATAATAGTTTACTTTCTTTTAACTTCTTGTGTTTTTCCTTATGAGAATATTAACAATTAAGTTACTTAATTTTAAAAAATTTTTGAATCATAATATAATAAGTTTTTTACTCAAGACATTATTTTTACCGTGTTCGAATGCTTTTCTTAATTGGAAAATATTAAATATTTAAAAAAGGTCTTTTATTTTTTGTTAAAAATAAAATCAAATTCTAATTATTAACATATAATGGGAAAGGGGGGATTTGAACCCCCGGCCTCTTGGTGTTTCACTTAAGAAAGAAAATTATTTAAGTTCCGAACCAAGATTTATGCCGTAGAATTAATTCTTAAACAGAATCATACCAAGCTAGACTACCTTCCCAGAATTACGTAAAATATATGAAATTCCGTTCATTTAATATGAAAAGTATTATCAACTAATAAGTTTATTTAATCTTATTTTTTCATATTAATCTTTAATAGTTTCCAAGAGGGAAATGATTCTATAAATAACTGTTCTCGAATGAAAAGGAATGTTCGGGTCTTGTGAGAGATCTCCTACTAAATACATCACATTTGATGCAAGTATCCCTGGAGAATCATTGCCTTCATTAATTATATTAATTCCTTGCTGAGCAATTCGTTTTATGTTTCGAGGAACAGAGCGGTCTTGTAACATACCCTGCAATAAGATTATTACATTTTTAAAAGCTTTTTCTTGTTCTACGGTAAGTTTTTTTTTTGCCATCATTAAGACACCTAACTAGTATTTTGAATAATAGAATTAAAGTCGAAATAATCGAAGGAATTTAAATTTTTAAATTAATAAAACAATTTAATTTTTTTGATTTTATAGAATCCATTTGGAGCAGGGAAAAGTAAAGGCTTAAAATATTAAAAAAATAGCGAATGCTAATTTTAAAATATAATGTTAGAACAATCCAGCTCAATAAATTCCGAATTCACGGATATTTTTCTTTATTTCCGGAATAGTGTCTCCGAGTTGAGTTATAAGACTGTTATATTTCGAGTAAATATCATTGAATTTTGAAATATCTTGACTGTCTAATTCCTTTACAAATTCATAAGAAGCATTCTGAAGCGCGCTAAAAATCTCATTGAATTTCTCTGAATTCTCCATAACTTTTGAGTCTATGCCTTTACTCCTCTGTTTTCTTACCATATTACGCAGCTTTCCACGAGGTACTCGTATTTTATCAATTAAATCATCACAATTATGAAGGAGTTCATAAGCTTTATGCCTTTCCTCATCCTGTAATTTAGCTTCAATAATTTCGGTCCTCCAAGTGTTGATGCGTCCACTTGCATAGGTATCGAAATTCAAGGATATAGAATCTATTCCTTCTCGTACTAAAAATCTAAGAAAGTCGGGATCATCGCTTGGGGCTTGACCACATATTCCTACCTTTTTTCCGTTTTCATGTGCTACCTTGATTAAATGGGTTACTGACCGCCTAATCGCTTCACTATTAGTTATATAATTGAATTGTTTTGAAAGAGGTATCAATTTGGCCTCATCTCTGCTGCTACCATAAACCAATTGGGTTAGATCATTAGATCCAATTGAAAATCCATCAAAATAATTACAAAATATATCAGCACATATAATATTTGAGGGGATTTCTGCCATACAATATATTTGTAACCCATCTTTTCCCCGAACTAAATTTTCCGATTTCATTATTACTTCTATAGCTTTAGCCTCTTCAGGGGATCTACAGAAAGGAATCATAGGAATGATGTTAATTAATCCCCACTCTCGGGCTCTGCCTATTGCCCGCAATTCCAAAATGAACGCATTTTGAAAATCATCGGATACATACCTTGAGGCCCCCCTAAAACCCAACATCGGATTGTTTTCTTCTCCCTCATATATCCACCCACCTATAAGATTCTGATATTCATTTGTTTTGAAGTCTGAAAGCCTTACTACACATGGAGCTATTGATCCATCAGGTAATTCCTTCCAAACGCCAGCGGCAATCGTGGCAATTCCTTCTGCTAATTTATCAATATAAAATTCTTCTTTATCTTCATACCCAACGGTCAATTCTCTTATTTTGGTCAATGTTTCTTTTATTTTTTTAATTTCTTCATTAAAAGGGTCTTTATAATAAAGAGTACTTTTTTTAATGTTCTCAATTTTCTTTCTTTGCTCCACCAAAATATCATATCTCATTTGTAGGGCTTCATAATCGATTAACGCATTCGGATGCATCTGGATTTCATCATTTATTATAAACTCCAGTCTTGCAAGACCCGTTCCATCAGGATATTTACCTGAAGACAATGCTCCTTTTGGAATTCCTAAATTAACTAACACTTGAGTCCTTGTCATTGGGAGTTGAGCGAATTCAATGGTGTCGGAATCATACTCAACAGTTTTTAACCAAATTCTCGGTTCACCTTCGCTGCAATCTATAGTGACATTTTGAAGACCATCCCGTTGCTTGCCTTTCATTATTTCAAC
This sequence comes from Promethearchaeota archaeon, assembly GCA_048941265.1. Taxonomy (GTDB): domain Archaea; phylum Asgardarchaeota; class Lokiarchaeia; order Sigyniarchaeales; family SOKP01; genus LW40-45. The sequence goes on along the minus strand of JBHLNT010000051.1, from coordinate 13,645 downwards.
AATATTGTCAGCTCCTACAATTGAAGCGATATTAAGCTCTCTCGACACAATCGCTGCATGACAAGTGGGTCCTCCCCTTTCTGTGATAACCCCCCCTAAATTTTGCATATAAGAGGTCCAATCTGGGTTAGTCTCTTCAGTAATTAAAATATCTCCTTCCCTTAATAAGTGAGCATCATTTATTGATTCTATTACCTTGATTTTACCGTAATCAATCCTTCTCCCTATGGCTGTACCCGTATTTTCTACTAACAGACCCTCTTCTGTCAGTTTTTTGGGATCCTCAAGAAGATAGAAAATTTCTTCGGTATCACCTTTCTGTGAATGAACAGTTTCGGGTCTAGCTTGAACAATGTAGATTTTATTATTATTACTGACTGCCCATTCAATATCCATCGGCACTGCATAATGTTTTCTAATCTTTATTGCATGTTTTGCTAAAGTTAATACCTGATCATCAGATAAGCAAAACTTTTGTTGTTTCTCTTGGGGAACGGGAACTACAATAGTACCCACTCTTTTATTGGGATCAAAGATCATCATTTTTTCCTTTTTAACCAGTTCTCGGCGAATAATTCTTAATTCAGGTGCATGTTTAAAAACTAAAAATTCATCCCCTTTCTCTACGCCTTGAACAATAAGTTCTCCTAATCCCCATGTTCCGCGAATAGATACAACATTGGGAGACCCAGAATCAGGATCCTCAGTGAACATAACTCCCGAAGCCTTTACACCACCAATCCCTCCTGCCATTTCCTGAACGCCTACACTCAACTTAACGGCAAAGTGGTCAAATCCCGCTCGTTCCCTATACATTGTAGCCCTAGTGGTAAACACAGAAGCCATATCTTTAAGAATATACTCTAAAACATCATCTTCCCCGCTAATATTCAAATGAGTGTCTTGTTGACCAGCAAAGGAAGCATCTGGAAGATCTTCTGCTGTAGCTGACGATCGTATTGCGAATGTGGAGGAATCTCCAATCCGTGAAACTAATTTACGATATGCGTCTAATATTTCATCAGCTAAACTATCTGGGATTTTTGCCTGCTCAACATGTGTTCTAATATTTGCACATATTTTATCAACCTCAGCAATCGACTCAATATCTTCTTTTTTTAACTCTTCGGATATTCTAGTGATTTGTTGCGCAATATATGCTTTTAATGAAATTAATTCTCCATCAAACAAAATATCATTAGCTTCTAACACATAATCATAAGCCTTAGCCGTGATAGCAAACCCTAGTGGTACTGGAATGTCAAAACTCAGAAGTTCTCCAAGGGAACTATTTTTTCCTCCAACTAATGGGACATCTGTTTTTCTAAGATCGTCGAAAAATTTTATATAGTCACTCATTCCAAGTCATTATTGAGTTAATTTTTATTTTAAAATTTGTGGTTCAATTTTAAAATTTATGGTTCAATTAATTATTTATTAAATCTTAGAAACATAAAAGTATTATCTTTAATGGGAGTTTTTTAGTAAATCACTCGATTCTAAAAAAAAAAGATTGGAAAAAATAAAATCCAATTCCATTAAAATTTGTTTTTTAGTTTTTAAATTTTAAATTAAAATTTTTAAGGCAACAATGCTTTAGAGCGTTTCTTATAAAAATAAATAAAGATAGTAGTAAGAATAAATATATAGAATATTTGAATTGCCGCACTTAATACAGTATAAAATTTTTCCATGTTTGTAATTTGAATTAATCTCGAATAATCATCATAATTGCTAAGGAATATTATATAAAAGAGAAAGCCAATTAAAAGATAGCGTTTACTAATATAGACTTTCTTATTTAAGACTATATAGATTTGAAATGATGCCATAGCACCATGTAATATAGGTCCGCCCATCCACGTATAAATATCATATGATGCGTTAATCAAAAACAAAGAAATCAATAAAAATCCGATAGATGAGACAGAAACAAATGAATTTAACACCGCCGATTCAAATTTATTAATACAGGTTAAAGATATCAAAATTAGTGTCAAATAGGTTGTATGAGTTAAGGGAACAAAATCGTGAACTATAAAAAAGAAATAAATCCAATAAGCTACACACATGCCAAGCAAACCTATTCCAAATGTTCTCACTCCTATTGAATATTCCTTTCTCTCAAGGACCTTCCTTCTTGGCTCTAAGGAAGCTAAATAATTATACGAAAGATTATTTGATAGTTCGGCTTTTTCTAATTCCTCTCTTATTCGAACAATAACTTTATCTGTTATTATAGCTATATCATTATCACTGATTTGAAATTGTCTAGAATCTTCTTGAGATAATATAGCTCCTATCTTTTTATTTTCCTTAATTCCCTTAGAAATTTTGCTTATCTTTTGCATCAACCCCTTCAAAGGAATAAGAGAAACCTTATTAAAAAAAACAAATAATACTATTAAGAATATAGGAATTAGGATATTTAAATGTATTTGTTATCAAATTTAAGTAAGTTTTGTACAAATCCTGGATTCTTTTTACCACAAAATGTGATTCATTTTTTTAATCAAAATATTTACTACTTCTTTTTCTTATTTTGCCTTGAGGGAAATATTCTACTTTCTCTTTCACAATATCTTTTTTAATTAAAATTCCTTAGCTATTATCATTGAATAATGTAAGTGAATAAAATGGGAGAAGAAAGTAAAGTTCTTGAAAAAATAGAAAAGATAATTGGAACTATATGGGTCATTATTTTAGTATTTTTATGGGTTAGTTATCCTTTCCTTCCCGGTGATATTTTTTTTTGGATGTGGGTTGCGATTATCTGGTCGATTGCTGGAGGGATTATGGGATTAATCTTTTATTTAATCAAGAGAATAAAAAAGTAAAATGTAGTTTTTAAAGTATTATCGCAGTGAATCCTAACTATTTAAATTCTTTATATTTTTTTCTTTTTCCTTTTTCTAGAGGAGATAACTATACCTTGTTTACGTATCATTCGCAAACGTTCGATACGTACTTTCATGCTATGCACGATAACACCAATAAAGAGGAATGATAAGAGAATCGTGACCCATTCCATAATAGGAATTATAAAAAACCATAAAACAAGATTAACTATTGTTGCTAAGAATCCAAATTTTGCCACATTCCTAGTAAACTTATATTTGTATAAAGCGATTGATGGAAAGAGAAAAGTCAATACACTCACAATAAAGAGGCTCATTGACCAGAAAATGTGGATGAGGAAATAGTTTTCCGGGAATACTCCACACATTATCATCGCAAATGCGCAATAAAGTCCTGATAATTGAGTTAACATCGTAAGTATTTTATTCCTTTTACCTCCAATATACCATTCATATAAGCCTATAAAGAACGGGAAAAGAGCAATTCCAGCGGCTATAATCCCAACATTAAAATAGATAGCTCCTTCAGGATTTAAATTTGAATTTCCTAGATTGCTCATCCAATTTACAAAAGGATTGTAAGTTCCAGGAAAAAATGCCATCGAAATAAACGCAAAACTCCAAAAAATTATGATTGCAAAGAGCCCCGACACCACGCTAATTGGCCATTTCTTTGGAATCGGAAAACTTTCAATTGCTCTTTTTAATTTTTCTGACTCAATTACTTTTTTTACTCTCTCTGATTTCAATAAGATTCTCTCCATGCAACTCGATAATTATTAAATGAAAGCCTATAGACGAAATTAGTTAGGATTTTTTGATTTTATTAAATATAGTCTCTCTAAAAAAATTTTGTTTAATATATTATGGAAGTAAGATCCCAAATCTCTTTTTATAAAAATAAATCACAATAAAAGTTAAGCCCAGAATGTAAAAAGACAAAACTGCGGTTACCAGTTCAGGAAATATTTCTTCTGTACCAATTATCACATTTACATGAGTAAAAGACTCAAAGCTACTTATAAATAACAGATAAAAAAGAAACCCCCAGAACATATATCGTTTAGAGACCGCGATTTTTCGATGTAAAACAATAAATAATTGGAACCCCCCAATAAGCCCGTATAAGATTGGTCCGGTATAAAAACTATAAATATCTGTTGCTACTCGAATAGAACCAATTGCTATCATAATGAATCCGTATACAGTAATACTTGTAATAGAGTTAAGCAATACAGACTCAAATTTATTAATAAGCGTTAAGGCAACTAAGATCATTGTAATATATACCGAATACGTTAAAGGTTCGAGCTGCTGTACAATAAAGAAAAACCATATCCAATACCAAATGCACATTCCTAAGAGAATAATACCTCCAATTCGAACACCCGTAGAAAATTCTTTTTGCTCTATAACCTTTCTCTTAGGTTCTAATATATCGGAGCTAATAATATCATGAGTACCTTTTATACCATTAGTTGAGGATTTTTCTTTTCCTAGTTTTTCAGTAAGCTTCGCCACTGCATATTCGGCAATCATTTGAATTTGTTCTTCACTTAAATGTATGTGATCTTCTTCGGATGACGACTTTTTATTTTTAAATTCTACTTTTCTAAGGATGTGCTTTACTCTCTCAATCAATTTTTATTCTTGACTACCTTTATATGAATTTAACAAATTAATTAATGCTCTATTAAAACCATAAAGCCAGAATTTAAAAATTTAAGGAAAAAGAAAATTAAGGATTTTATTTTTTAGCACTGATAAACAGTCTATCCAATTTAAGCTGTAATGGATTAGGTTGGTTTATTTCAAAAAGTAATGTTTTATATCTTTGAATAAATTCATCATGATGGGATTTAGGCAATACAGCCGCAAAGGGAACAAAACCGGCAGCTTTAAAATAATTAATCAAATCTGTATCACTTTCAAATTCTACAATGTAAGGATAGACTTCTACAGAAATTTCCTTAAATTTAGCCTCAATGAGTATTTTTTCAGTTTCTTTCTTAGTAAGGAAACGCCATGGAGGTTTAAAATTTTTTAATTGGTCCTTAAATTCAATACCGACGTTGATTAACGCTTGGGAGTATGCTGAAATCTTCTTTAAACCCGTCTGAATCATGATTCTCCCATCATTTTTAAGAGATTTGTAGATTAACTCATAAAGTATTTCTTGTTTTCTTATCCAATGAATTGTACTATTAGAAAATACAGCATCAAATTGGTTTTCATAATTCATTTTGATCGCATCTGTATAAACCACTTTAACATTACTAATCCCGTGATTTTTAAGATTTTCTTGTGCTTGTTGGGCCATTTCTTTAGAGGATTCCAGTGCAACAATTTTCCCGTACGGTACTCTTTTTGCGAGTAAGGAGGTGAGGACACCATTTCCACATCCGATTTCTAAAATTTCCTCATTATTTCTAGGATGTAATTTTTCGAGTGTCTGTAGCCCCAGCTCATATTGAACTGGTGAGTGTTTTTGATAAAATTTTGCATCCCATTTAAGATCAACATTCTTCATTATAATATTAAATACTCGAATTTCTATAAATTTTATATAATTAAATAAAAATAGAAAAAGATTACAAATTTTAATAACCCACGATTTTAATTATATTAACAACATATCGATAGTGAAAAAAGAAATGACAATAGATTACGAACAAGCCGTTAAAGATTTAAAAACTGAAACAGATATTCAATCTGTAGCAATTATAGAAGGTAAATATAAAATAGTATATTCAACGGAAGATTGGGATATTAGTGGAGATATTCGCAAACTAATTGGAATTTGGGAATCGATGCATGGAAAATCTCTAACTGTTTCTGAAAATAAATATTCTATTCTCCAAGCGACACCAGAAAGATTAGTAGCAACCTCAATTAAAGGAAAAGGGCACATTTTAGGGGCGAAAGATGATGAAAGAAAAGTTATCGTTTACGCGAAACCAAAAGGGAATATGCTTACTGCCTATACTGCTGCCGCAAGAGCTTTGGAAGCATTGAGTGCGAAAGAACCTTACTTGGATGAACAAACGGAATTAGGGAATATCGAGAAATTCCCCTCTGAATGGGATACTCCAAGATTAAGAGAAGAAATGATGAAAGGTCTCATAGAATTTTTCACAAAAGGCGGGAAACTTGAAAAAGTGGATGAGATTGACTTAAAACGTCGAGAAAAAGAAAGAGTGCAGAGAGTGGAAGAATTAAGCAAGGTTTTACATGCTTTAGAAATTACCAAAGAAGAAAGTGACAAACTAATAACTATAACAATAAAATCTAAATTCGTAACTGATTACATCTATGACGATTTTCAGTTGTTAAGGGTCAAACATAAGATTGAGAAACTTATTGAGAAAGAGTTTCAAGTTCATGAAATTGATACCAAAATAGTCAAAAAAATATAAAATTACTAAGATTTTAGTTAAGAACCAATTAAAAGGTCTAACTACTTTATCTTTTTAAGGTTAGCAAAGTCTGCAATATGTTTCGGTATTCTATAACTTGGACTTTGAATTTGAGCAGCACCACTTTCAATGGCGATTCTTGGCATACCGTATAAGACGCATGTTTCTTGGGATTCTGCGATTGTTTTTCCGCCTATACGCTTAATAGCTTCTAATCCGTCAACACCATCTTCTCCCATACCTGTTAGTAAGATTCCCATTGTTTTTTTTCGAAAGACTTTACAAGCAGAAAAGAATAACACATCAATTGAAGGTATACAGTAATGAACTGGTTCTCCTGAAAATATGCGGATACAAGGTTTATTGTTTTTTACAGAAATCTCCATGTGTTTGCCACCTGGAGCAAAATAGACAACCCCGGGTTGAAGAAACTCCCCATCAACACCCACTTTTATATAAATATCACATGCTTCATTTAAGCTATTAATAAAAGAATTTATAAAAGGGTCGCTTAAGTGTTGAACTACCAAAATTGGACATGAAATATTATTAGGAATCTCCATAAATACAGTTTTTAAGGTTCTTGGACCGCCTACGCTCGCTCCAATAACAATCACATTAGATACTAAATGGATCCCCTTAAATGGGGTGAGATTGGTCTTTTCTAATACTTTGTCCCTTTTAATTTTAGATTTTAATATTGATTTAGATATACGGTCTAATGATTTAATTTTGTTTTTTGGTTTTTCGACGACCGTTTTTGTCGACTGTTCGGCTACCTCTGTTGTTGTGCTTGTATTTACTTGTTGTTTAATTGGTTCTTTAATTATTTTTACAGGAGGTTCCTTTTGTTGATTAATTTCTTTTATTTCTGGCATTATTTTAACTTGAATAGTCTCGATAGGTTTGTTTGCAGTATGCCCTTCTTTTTGTGTTATTTTTTCAGTTTCTTTAATAGGTTCTAATTTATTAATGTATTTTCCGAATTTAAAAGTCTCGCTCACTAGCTCTTGTCGGATATAAGTTTTTTTACTTAAATTATTCTCTGTTGCAAAAATTTTCTTAATTTGAGACTTTGATGCGAGAAGAACTTTAGCAAGTAGTTCTTCTTTAAATCTTGGTAAATTTTTTGCCCCTAATCCCCCTGGTTTAATTACATAATCAAAAGCTCCCATTAATAAGGCTTGAATTGAAGTATCCATATTTTGAGGATTAACAGCTGATAATATAATTGTGGGAGTAGGATTATAGTCCATAATTTCTTTAAAGGCATCAAGGCCATTCATTTCAGGCATAATCAAGTCAAGAATTAATACGTCAGGACGATATTTTTTTACTAATTTGACTGCTTCTATTCCATTTTTTGCATAATCTGCAATATTAATTTTTTCATCAGTAGAAAGGATATTTGTGATTGATTTTCTTAAAAACTCTGAATCATCTGCTATAATAACACTAATTGTCTCACTACTCATCTATTAAAAAACCCCTCTATCCCTCATTTTATCTGTTATTCTTATATTTTTGATTCGTTCTTTTAAGAATTTTTTATATACCTAGATTTGATGTTAAACGCATAAATAATTCATCCAAACCCTCCCCTGTTAAAGCAGAGGTTTCAAAAAATTGAAAGTTATATTGATTCGCAAGTTTGTTAGCATTGCTCCTGAATTCTTCTCTATTATCTAATTTATCAATCTTATTGCCGACAATAATATAAGGGATTGTCGAATCCTTAATAAAATGGCGAGCTTCTTCAATCCACTCGTTAATCATACCTAAAGTTTCTGTCCGAGAATAATCGAATATAACAAGAACTGCCCTCGAGTATTTGTAGAAATGCCTACGTATCTTCGCAAAACTCTTTAGACCTCCTAAATCGAACAATGAGAATGTAATTTTAATATCTCTCATAATCTGAAGTTCTTTGTCAATTATTGAAAGTCCAATTGTAGGTTTATATTGTTCGATAAATTCACCATTAACAAACATATTTGAAATGGCACTTTTACCAACATTTTCTGCTCCAATTAATATAATTTTATTAATGATATTTTTACCATTAGAATCGTTATTAGATTCCAGTTCTATGCTCCCACCATTAACAAGTTTTGGAAGTTTAGTAGAAATTTTTCGATCATTTAGAATTTGTGATGCTTTTTCAGCCACGATATATGAATATGGGATGAATTTATCAATATCAGAGTAAGCATCTGCTACCAAAACAAATAGCGCCCTAGTTGACCCGACTTTTCCCAATTCTAAATAAAATAAACGAAAATCATTTGTATCAAATGTGCCACTGCCATAAGAAGTATTAGCAAATCTTTTAATTTTATTAAGAGCTCCTTCAAGAATACTCATAATCGCTCCAATAATTTCTTCATCAAAATTCTTTACAGATTGGCGAGCGATTATTAAGCCATCCAAATCCACAATTAAGATAGCAAACAAATCGTTAACTTCATTCAAAAAATTTGCTAGCAATTCTTCTAATAACGTTACGCGCAACATTTTTATTATCTTCTAACGTTTAGGTTAGAGAATTTAAATTCAAAATCTTAATATTTTTACCATTTTTAAATTCAATGTTTAACAAAGATTTTTATACCGATAGAACAACAAAAAGAAAATATTAGTTCTTTAGTAAATCATAAACAAAATGAATTGAAAAATAACCCCTTCCAAATCTATTAAGAACTTAAAAATTTTGAAGCATATCTTAAAATATAGTCTTTAATTTTGTAATTTGGACTTATAATCTCAGCAAAGCCATAATTAGCCGCAAATTTTGGCATACCATAAAGAATTGCTGTTTCTTCAGACTCCGCTATAGTTATACCACCAGATTTTTGAATTGCACCTAAACCTTGAACACCATCTTTACCCATCCCAGTCAATAGAATGGCCAATGTTTTTTTATTGAATATTTTCACCGCCGAGAAAAAAAGAACATCAATTGATGGTTTGCAAAAATTTACAGGCTCTTTATCAAAAATTCTAATACTCGGTTTATTCTCTCTTAAGACAATTTCCATGTGCTTGTCTCCAGGAGCGATATATACATGTCCAGGCTTAATTTTTTCACCATTAAGAGCAATTTTGACATTTATTTTGCATAAATGATCTAGAGACTTGGCAAACTGTTCCATAAAAAAAGGGTTTAAATGTTGGACAACTAAAATTGATCCTAAAAAATTTGTGGGTATATTTTTTAATATCGATTTTAGTGTACGAGGTCCTCCAACACTTGCGCCCATAACTATTATGCCATTTGTTATTGCTTTTCTTATAATTCCTGGAGTCTCAGAGATTCTTTTTAAACTTAAATCTTCGGCATCAAATGCTTTTTTAGGTTGAATGATAGCCGATTCTTTTTTCTTTAGTTTCTGTTTAATTAAATCTTTTTTAATTTTGATTTCAGATGCTAATAAGACTTTATCAATTAATTGTTCCTTAAATTTAGGAAATTCCTCTTTCCATATTCCACTAGGTTTTATAATATAATCGAATGCTCCCAAAAGAAGCGCCTCAATGGAATCATTTAGTGTTTTCGATGCTTCTTTGGGATCTAGAGCAGAAAAAACTATCGTCGGTACAGGATAATGTTTCGAAAGATATTTATATAGCGATAATCCATCCATTTTTGGCATAATTAGATCCAAGAGCAGAACATCTGGATTAGATGATTCAATCTTCGCAATGGCATCTTCTCCATTTCTTGCTATATCAACTATCTCGATTTGAGGATGTTCTGAAAGCATATCTGAAATAACTTTCCGTTGATAACTGGAGTCCTCAGCGATTAATAGTTTAACTTTCCTTTGTAAATTATCATTAATTTTTGCATTCTTAAGAGTACTCATAAATAACTCGTATTTGATTTCAAATCAAATCCTTTAAAATGTTGAAAAAAAGTAGTTTTATTCCTACTTTTAAGTTCTTGCTTTAATGTGTCTTTCTAGTATCTCAACAACTTGATCTTTTTTAAAGGGCTTACGGATGAAATCCTTAGCTCCTTTTTTTGTGGCTTCAAGGATCAAATCTTGTTGACCGATAGCAGACACTACTATGATTGATGCTGATTTATCAATTTTTAGGATACTGTCTATGGCTTCGAGCCCTCCTACCTCTGGCATGATGAGATCCATCGTAACCATATCAGGCTTTAATTTTTCATATAACATAATTGCTTCTTTTCCGTTTTTTGCTTCTGCAATAACTTCAGCATAATTAGTATCGTTTATAATGTTTTTAAGCATTGCTCTTGTAAATCCAGCATCATCAACGATCATTACCCTTTTTTTATTATTGTATTTAGACATATAAACATTCCCCTAATTTTTCATGAAAGATATTAAGTATGAATTTCTAAAATTTTAGAAATTTTTGTAAGACTAACTGACATATTCTATTTTATAAACCTTATAAACTAATTATTTAAAAAATTAATGAAATAGAAAAATGTATTAGTTCATGATACAAAAAAAAAGTGAAAAAAACCCCTTTAAATAATTTTAAAAATCTAAGTAGACTATCAAAAAGATAGTTATTTTGGTTTTATTTTTTTCTGATAGAGTAAAATTAGGTATGGGGAACCTAATTTTAAAAGACCTTACCCGAGAAATTGAACACTTAACTTAAGTTTTCATTAACGTTTTAAAAAATTACTTGATATTAAGAAGTCTAAATATTGATTCAATGGTTTCTATACTTGGAATAAAAAAAATAATTCCTTCTATACTTAATTTCTCAATTTTTATTTCTGTATTGATTATTATTATAAAATCTGTTAGCTTGGAATAGTTTGCAGCAATGGAATTACAGATTGCTCCAATAGTATCTAAAGCTAAATCAGGAACATCAGGTATTAATTTTATCGCCATTAAATTAGCTAATGAGCTTGCATAATGTCCTACTAAAATATTTCCGATTTCTAAAATTGTACTTTTAGTTAATTCATCTAATTCTTCAATGCTATTTATATTTTCAATTCTTTTTTCACTCTCAATCAAAATTATATTGATCATACTAATTATAGACTCTTTAGTGTATATTTGTAATAGAGTCAAGTTATGTTCTCCTCTGATATTTGAACAAATTCCAAATATTTCTGTGTCGGAATCAGGAAATACCTTACTCAAATTCCAAAAAGGAATTATATTGATCCCAGTTAAAGAAACTTCAATTCTTTTATTGATTAATTCTGACAATGCAACGACCGCATTTCCTGATCCTATATTCCCTAATTCTCTTAATGAATCCAATTGTCCAGGGGTCAATTTTATAAATTCATTTTCTCCATTTGAATTTACTTCTAACTTCATTTTTACTCAAATTATTTTTTATTTTAATTGATTTCTTTAGTAATTGTACCTTTATTTGTTTCTATTAAAATTGAATGATCCTTTATATTGTATATTATTGTCCTCCCTTTTCTCCCCCCAACATCTTCGAAAAAAATCTTAATTTTTAATGAGTTTAGTATTTCTCGAGCGATTTTAATATTTTGCTGACCAATGTAATTAAATTCATTATCAAAAATAGTAGCCCCTCCAATTATAATTGCTTTTAAGTTTTTTATTTTTGATCCACGTTGTAATAATTTATCTAATAAATCCTCGATGGAAGATTTTACAAATTTATGAGGGTATTTTATTTGAGAAATATTTTCGATTTCAGATGATGGAAGTAAAGAATGGGACATTGCATGTAAATGTTGTATTGGATCTACTAAGAGTATTGCCATACAAGATCCTAATCCATGTATAGAAATTTTTAGATATTTTTTATATTCTTTACTGGAGTTTATTAAAGCATAATGGGCTATTGGTAAGTGGATTATTCCATATTGATTAGGTTTAACAATGCGATCTATTTGTTCTTCATGAGCCATGGTGTTATAGCTTTTTAATTTTTTATATAAAAATGATTCCTTCCATCAAATAATTTGAGATTGAGGTTGGAATTTAAAAGAGTTTCTGTTTTTCCAAGAACTAATAGCCCACCGGGAGCTAAATGATTATAAATAATTCGCAATAAATTTTCCCTAAAATCCCTATTAATATAAATTAATAAATATCTACAAAAAATAATATCGTATTTTTGATCCTTGTTATGCCCTTTGGTTACATCTTCGGTTATGAATTCTACTTTTCTTTTAATATCATTATTGATTAAATACTTAGGCCCAAGTGGGTCGTGAAATTTAGAAAAATAATTAGAAATATAATCATAAGGTGTTTCTTTTAAAGATTCTGCACCATAAATTCCAGTTCTTGCTATTTTAATAGCATTTTTATCTATATCGGAAGCTGTAATCTCATAATTGGGAAATTCAGTAATTAGTTTTTTAAGGTGTTCCAAAAGCATCACCAAAGAATAAGGTTCTTCACCTGATGCGCAAGGACATGACCAAATTCTCAGTCCTGAATCTTTATAAGCATAAGATCTCCGGATTTTGTCAAATATAGAAAGATCTGAAATATATTCATAATTATCTGAAGGGGTTTGAAATTTTTCACTCTTACACGCAAAAATTATATCACGGAGTTTATTGAAAATTTCAATATTTCTAAAAAAATAACTATAATTAATGGTAAAGCGCTCTAAAAATAAATCAATTTCTTGGGGATTTGATAAAATATAATCAAGATAGCTTTGATCAGTTTTCAGGTCAAGTCGAATCATCCGAGCTTTAATCCTTCTTTCAAGAAAATTCGTTCTATAGCATTTAAATTCTATACCGGTAGAAGCTTTTAGCTGATCTAACAAATTGTGGATGGATTTAGGATTTAATGCAATATTTTCCATTGAATTCCCTTCCTTTAATATGATTAAAGATTTTTAAGTAATTCCTCGAGTTGATTTATTCTTTTATCTATATGTTGAATTGAATATTTCACATGAGAATGAATTTCTTTAATTTCATTAACTATCTGGGAAATTTTAAGTTGAACATTTCTATTAATTTTGATTTTTGATCTATTCAAAGAATTTGATTGTTGAACTTGAAGTTGTTGAGAACCTAATTTGTTTGAAACAGTTGTTTTTAATGTTCTAGCTTTAGAATTTTTGTTTCTTGATTCTCCAGGAAAATTATAATTTTCAGGACCCCTTTTGATTTCACTAGTAATATATTGAAATTCTATAGGTTCTCTTCCCTCTTTAATAACCTCATATTTAAATCCATAAAATTCTTTATTATTCTTCAGTTTACCTGCCCAATTTGCTGCAATATATCTATGAAATAATCGAGATTGTAAACCTGCCCATATCCAAATTAAATTCAATGATTTATCGATAAATAAATAAACACTATTAGAATCAAACAGTTTATTAGGATTTTTTGATAGGTTTTCCCCAGCTACC
>JBHLNT010000238.1:0-5948 GCA_048941265.1 Promethearchaeota archaeon | reverse complement strand
AAAACACTTAGAGGAGCAAGTAATAAAGATCTTGGTCGCAATTTTGTGTGTACCAAAGCATTTTCAGATTCATTTAAAGAATTCTTATCGAAAAGCGTGAAACGCGGAAGAGAAATAGAAGAGGGAAGCATTTGTACTCTAAATGAATATTCATCTAATTTCAAAATTAAAGCTTATGAGGTGGATCATTCTTTATATGGAGCAACGGCATACATCTTAGAATGTGATACTCCTATTGCTTACACAGGAGATTTTCGAATGCATGGGAAAAAAGCAGATAAAAGTAGAATATTTATTGAAGATGCGAAAAATACCTCAGTGCTTATAACTGAAGGTACGAGAGCCTCTCGGGAATACATTCACGAGTCGGAAGAAATCGTTTTTGATAATTGTTTAGGTGCCGTTCAAGAATCAAAAGATCTCGTTATTGCTGATTTTTCGGCTAGAAATTTTGAGAGGTTAGAATCCTTTCAAGAAATAGCTGAAAAAGTAGGAAGAACGCTAATAATCACAACAAAGGATGCATATTTACTTAAAGCACTTGAGAAAGCAGATGGGATCGATAGATTGAAAAACACCTTAATTTATAAAGAATTGAGAGTAGGGGCTCGCTACTGGGAAGATATATATTTGAGGAATGAAATCGGAGAGGAGAATTATATTGACCCGACAAAAATCTCTAGCACACCCGACCAGTATTTACTCTGCTTCTCTCTTTTTGATATGAAACATATGTTAGATATAAAGCCAGAACAAGGAACCTATGTATATTCATCAAGTGAAGCTTTCGAAGAAGAATCTGAATATGATTTTTTAAGATTAACAAAATGGCTTGAAACATTTCATTTTAAAATATACGGTTATGAAATTGTTGAGAAAAGAGGGCGTGAAGCACCGAGATTTATTAAAGGCTATCATGCCTCGGGGCATGTATCACGGAAAGATATACGAACAGTTATCGAAACGATTGATCCAGACGTAATTATTCCAGTTCACACGGATAATCCTGATTGGTTTTATGAAAATTTTGATAATGTGATTCGGGTAAAAGAAGGCCAAAAATATCCTGTGTGAACAATTTTACAAATAAAAGAAAGAATATTAGTATATGGAAATATTAAGCTAAACGTTCTGCTCCTTAAAAAAAAGACTTTCCACCCATTTAGGAAAGATAAATCCTGCATAATATAAGAAAGAATAGAATATTATTAAAATTCTTGCCAGAATAATTATAGGAATAATCGGAATGAAAATTTCTAGTATAGCTGCGAATAAAAATATGCTAATTGCGATGGTTATCATTATACCCCTGAATTGAATTTTTCTATTATCCGATTTACAATACTTGATCCCTAACATAAAGGTGGTTACTACCATTTGTAATAAAGCAATTAGAAGGAAAATTTCGCTAAAAGGGCCATAATCAACTTGAATTTCATTGAGAAGTGTTCCCAATACAGTTGTATCATTAAAAATTAGTATTATATAAACAATCTCAAGAATCGTCCAGAAAGTTATGAAGGTTACTCTTAATAATTTCTTTGTTGTTTTGTTCAAATTAAACAGATCTAAAATGACTAATATCCAAGTAATGGAAGCTATTGGTATAATTATCCCGTGAAATAAAAAATATATTACTAAAGGGGGAGATATATCAAAAAATACTATGCTTATGAAAAAGATTGCAACACCAGACCAAGGAAATGCCGTCCCTATAACACTTATACCGGCATATATGTAAACTTTATCTGCAACTCTTAAATAGGTGAATGCCATTTTTAATCCTACACCTATTAAGATAATCATATAAATAATTGTCACAATTCCTAAAATCATCAATTCCAAAGGTAAAATCATTATTTTCCCCCAGTTATCTTTACTACTATCGAAGTTACTAATCAAATAAACTAAGATTATTTAAAGTTATTTTAAAAAAGTAAAATTTTCTTTCCCATTTTATTTTAGAGATGAAATTCTTTAAATTCTGGAAAATAAATCCTTATATTCCCGCCTAATATGCTTCTTGTTAAGTTTTCCCACACTAGTCTTAGGAATAGAACTTACAAAGAGGATTTCATCAGGTAATTGCCATTTTGCAAATCTTTTGGCGAGATGAGTTTGGATATCTTCCTTTTTTACAGAAGTGAATCCTTCTCGCAATACTACTAATGCTAAAGGTCTTTCTTCCCACTTAGGATGGGGTATTCCAACTACTGCTGCCTCAAGTACACTTGGATGCGATAGAATCTCGTTTTCCATATCAATTGAAGAAATCCACTCTCCACCGCTTTTTATTACATCTTTAATTCGGTCTGTTATCTTAAGAAATCCCTCTGGATCGATGGTACCTGCATCTCCTGATTTTAAATATCCATCCTTAGTAAACTGATTTTCTGATCCCGGAGCATTAAAATAACTGCTAGAAACCCAAGGACCACGCAGAAGGATTTCACCAGCAGATTGACCATCATATGGGAGTTCCTTGCCATTTGAATCTATAATCTTAACATCAATCCCGGTCACAATTAGTCCTTGTTTTTTCTTGAGGTTCCACCTCTCCTCTTCAGAAAGATCCCTTTCCAACCATGGTTTAGGTAAATTTAAAGTGGTAATAGCCATTGCTTCGGTTGATCCATAGGAATGAACGATTTGAGATCTTGTCAGTTCCCAAAAACTTTTCATCATAGTAATTGGAGGTTCAGAAGCCCCTGAGATTAATCTCGCTCCGGTTAAATCAGGTTTATTATCTAATTTCTTAATATACTCGAGCATAGGCATTAAAATGGCAGGTGCTCCGTTAGCAACCGTAACTTTCTCCTGTACGAGAATTTCGGCAAGTTTATCAAGCTCAGTCAAACTATACCTTCCAGAAAAAACTAATTTAGCACCTACAAAAGTAGCTGCATGAGGAGTATTCCAGCCCATAACATGGAACATCGGTACAATTTGAAAAACACAATCTTGTACAGACATAGACGCAATATTGGCATAAGTTATTGCTTGAAGATACATACCTCGATGCGAATAATACACTCCTTTTGGTTTCCCCGTGGTCCCACTTGAATAACAAGCGCCATAAGCTGAATTTTCATCTACTACTGGCCATTCAAATTTAGGCGATGCGTTTTTCAAAAGTTCCTCATAACAATAAATTGGTTTAAGTGATGTTTCTATTTCGTTTAATTCATGATCGGTTATTATTACATATCCTTTCACCGTTTTACATTCGGGAGCGACAGTTTCAGCGATATCAATTAAAGTTTCATCAACAACAATGAATTTTGCTTTAGAATGGTTTATAATATAGATTAGCTCTTTTGGCATTAAGCGTAAATTTAAAAGCAGCATAACAGCTCCAGTACCCGGAACACCGAAGTATATTTCGAAATTTTCATAAGTATTCCATGCAAGTACTCCAATTATATCTCCTGCCTTAATTCCAAGAGTAATTAAAGAATTTGCGAGACGTTGCATTCGCACATAAGCTTCCGAATATGTATAGCGAAATAAAGAACCATCATGTTTCCTACTCACTATCTCTTGTCTACCGTAATTCCTAACAGCATGCTTTATAAGAGTAGTTACATTTAGCTGATAATTACTATTTGTAGTAGCTGGAAATCCCTTAATGACTTTCATATAGATTATCCTCTATAGTTATTAAAATGTATGTAAAATATTTGGAATAGAATAATATTAAAATTTTGTTGAAATGATAAAAAACTAAATAAAAATTAGTGAGTCATTTCTTTCAATTTCTGTTTATTTTACTAAGATAGGATATTAATGATTATTTCCTACGAAAATGTATAAATATTTAGCTAGTAATTTTAATTTCTGTATCAAATCATTTTTTAAAAAAAATTAAATCTATCAAAAAAAATCATGAAAGAATAAAAAATTAAGAGAGGTGTTTAAAACGACTGCTATTCGAGAGACAGGAAAAGTTAATGAAGTGACAAGCTTGCTTGATATTAATATGATGGGTGTTCCCGGGGTAACTGCGATGTACCTCATAGAAAGTAGGAAAAAATGCATCATTGATGGAGGGACCGGAACTGAATCTAGAAAAATTATCCGCCAATTGAAAGATTTGAACTTTTTCCCACCTGATATGATTATTATCACTCATTCTCATTGGGATCATACTCAAGCAATTCCTTTAATCATGAAAAGGGCTGAAAAAGAGGGAAAAGAAATTGAAATTTTTGCATCTAAAGCTGCCGTCCCAAATTTAAAAGATCAATCTTTTAATGACATCTTTGGTGTAGGTCCTTTTGCAAATATAGATGCTGAAGTGAAAACCCTAAAAGAAGGTGATACCGTCGAGTTAGACGGAATATCCATGGAAATATTTGAGGTTCCCGGTCACACAAAGGATCATATCGCAATTTTTGATACAAAAAACAAAAATATCTTCGTTGGCGACGCATTAGGAGATAAAGTTGCTGATAATCTTTTTATCCCCCCATTTATGCCGCCATATTGGGATAAAGATGCATTTCTTACGACTATTGATAAACTCAAAAAAATTGATTTTAATACGATTTGTATTGCTCATTTTGGATATATCTATGGAGATGAAGCTAAAAGTATTTTAGATGAATCATTATCGGTATTTGAAAAATGGTGGAACTTATATGAGGAGAATGTAGATAAATTAGATGATCTTGATTATATGATGAATAAATTGATTGATGAAAATCTCGTTCCCAGAGCTGTTTTAGACCAGGTCCCTGAAATGCTCGTACATGGTGTTATAACATGGCTCGCCTCGGGATTTAAAATGTATAAAAATATTCCACTCCCTAGCCCAGAATAAGTAATAAGAAATTTTATTTCCACTTTTTTATTTCTTTTTTAATACAATTAAGATTTAATAAAAAATAATTTAATAATAATTAGAGATTCAGTTCAATCAATTTCTTTTTATTTTCTATTGCGATTTCCTTGGTTATCGTATAGAGTTTAAAGAAGATAAGTGAACTAATTACCATAATTGCTGCCGGAATTAACGACATTTGAAGTATTAACCCAAATTTAGCAAAATTACTATTTTTAGTGCCAAGTGCAGGATCATACCCCGTAATAGTTCCTACGATAGCAAAAATTAACACTTGCCAAAAGATAGCAGTTGCCGAAAAAAAACGCATAATTCCTACATAAGAACTTTCCTCTCGTTTGCCAGATTTTAGTGTTGCATTGTCAATTGCTTCAGAGTAAATTGCTTGCAAGATAACACCTTGCCCTCCATGCCCTATCCCTCCAATGGCGGCTAGGATTATTAATAGTGTATAATTTATTCCAAAAATAAAGCTTGCAGTAGAAATCGCTGTTATAATAAGGGCA
Source organism: Promethearchaeota archaeon (assembly GCA_048941265.1). Lineage (GTDB taxonomy): Archaea > Asgardarchaeota > Lokiarchaeia > Sigyniarchaeales > SOKP01 > LW40-45. The sequence goes on along the minus strand of JBHLNT010000238.1, from coordinate 599 downwards.
TAGAAATACGTTTTTCTTAATCCTAATATTTTTGCAAGTTTCATCCACAATGGCACTACCGCGAACCCTACCACAAGAAAAGTAATAACTGGAAGACCAATCATAGTTATAGGTAATCCTAAACCATCCACGAGATAAAAACCGAGCCCTACAGTTACACATCCTATTTCTACAATCCAGGTAACATAAGCAATGATAAATCCAGACCAGTTTCTATCTTTAAGAGCTCGAATCATTACCTCCTTAGGAGGTGAGAAACTCTTTCCTTCTTTATTTAATCTCGCCCTTAATTCTTTCATTTCTTCAGGCTCACGAACACTCCACACATGTGGAATTGCCATTATAAGAATTGTAAAGACAATTATTAAAGTCATGACTAAATAGGCATTTGGATTAGTCTCCCCTCCATATATTCCAAGGATAGTCGGAATAAATATCCACATTAATATTGAACCGATACCAGCTAAAATGTGCGAAAAGGTGCTTAGTTTCACTCGCTGCTCTTGATCTCGAAACATATCAACTGACAAACTATGGATACTCAATTCATAGATAGTTTGAAAAGCATCATAAATTACTATTACAAATAAGATCCAGAA
>JBHLNT010000237.1:0-5995 GCA_048941265.1 Promethearchaeota archaeon | reverse complement strand
GGTATTGCCATGGGTTCATTATGGACTTTATTATTGCCAGTAATTCAACCGAATGTCCTTGATGATTTTGTCGTAAATACCGAAAAAAATCAAAAAGGAATTCAAGTAGGACTCACAACATTCATTCTCCGCTTAACGGCTACCTTTGATGAATTTTTAATTGCTATAGTCCACACGCTTACTGGTTTTAGACCCGGGTATGATACATATGAAGAAATGGCTAAAACTGGTGCGGATATGAATCTGGTTATTTGGGGAATCCGTATGCTCCAAGGAATTATTCCGATGTTTATATTATTGGTAGGTATGATTATCTTTTGGAAATTTTATCCCCTAACTCAAGATGTTGTGAAAAAGAATAAAGCTAAATTGGAAGAACTTGGCTTTTAAGTACCTTCTTTTATTTTTTATAATTTAATCTCATCTTGACCATCTGTAATCCAAGCTAAGTTAAATCGAACAAGAGTCATAGCTTCTGTGTCCCAATCTTTATTCATAGGACAATTTCTTTCATATAGGCAATATAAAGAATAATCATCTCCCACCGCAAGATCCGCATACCCTGATAAGCCTGGATCTATAGTCTTACTTACTGGCCAAGTCTTACATTCATCATAGCTTAATTTTACTGTTAAATTTTGACGCGGGCGCATATTAAACACAGGTGTCGGATCCCCTTCAATTGAATCAGGATTAACAAATAAAATTCTATTTCTATCTTCTTTTTTTTCTTTAGTGAGTCGAATTATACTAGCAAAACAAACGGGCTCAAGCAAAGCATCATCAAAAACGGGTTCTGACCAATTAGATATTCCATTCTTGCTTATAGATATTGCTCTTCTACATACCTCGGCTTCATTCCTAATATTCAATAAAACTGAGCCATCTACCAATTGAACTGCCACTGTTTCTCCAGCATTTACAAGATCCCCAAGAATTACTTCACTATGGTGCCAATTCTTACCATTATCATCCGAATAAATCACTGATGCTACTTGTGGACGATGATTATGTCTTCTCCCTAACCAGATAGGCACAATAAATCTTCCATTATCAAGTTGGATCCCTTTGCCAGGACCGGTAGCAAACACCCTAAATTTAAAATCTGATTTGAATTCCTCGAACACATAAGTAATATCGACTGGTTCAGAAAATGTCTGACCATCATCTTCACTTTCCATATAAAATGCTTGGTTGTAGTTATGGCAGTATAAAAAATGGATCTTATTTGAATCATTAGGAATAATTGCAACGGCATTATGAACCGGTTTTTTTTCACTTGAGGCAAGTTTTTTCATTGGTTCCCAAGTTTTCCCTTTGTCTAAACTACGGCTCATTACTAAGGACATCCCCGCCCAGTCGCTTGTGCCCCCGACTCGAGCTTCTGCAAATGCAATAAGAGTTCCTTTCTGAGTATAAGCTAAGGTTGGAATTCTATAAGTATAAAAGCCATGAGTTCTGGCTGAAAATACATCAATTTTCTCTAAAAAGGGATTATTCATGATTAATTATCCTTTTTTTTGAATAATTATCGCTCTACAAAAACTACTATCTAAATTTTGTATTTTAATTGGTAGCGCCATCACATAAAAACGCTCTTGGGTTATTTTCTCTAGATTATCAACGATTTCTACAAAACAAACATCCTGACTCATTAATATATCATGAAATTCTCGAATTTCTTCAATATTATCTCCTAATCGAATATTATCTAATACAAGAAGTTTTGGTCTAAATTTTGCCATCCATCTTGCAACTTCAAGAGTTAATATTGGCAGATCTCCCTCTTCGCCTAGGTAAAGTTGTTGTTTAGTTAATTTAATACCCGTATCATTTCTAATAACAATAATATCTCCATTTTTGATTTTATTCTCCAAATTAACTTTGCAGATTTTTTCAGTTACAATTTTATCCTTTACTGAGAAAAGTATTCCGGGACCATGAAATTGGTTTAGAGAATATTCCGTGATGGTCTTTCCATCTTCATAGAAATGAGCTCCAACCTCAACATGAGTTCCAACATGGGAATGAGTTTTAAGAATGTCATATCTAAATGTTTTATCATGCAATAATGCTTTTTGAATTGCAAATGGGCGGTCTGGATTTTCACCGGGAATTATTGTATAAGAAATATCAATTATTTCAAAACCTTCCATGTTAAATATCATTTCAATTCACTTGTAGAAATAACTTTTTTTTTGCTAGATGTCAACAAAACTGCATCAGCAAAAACAATATATCAGATAATAAGTAAATACAAAAAAACTTTAGTTTTACCTTATTCGAATATTTATACCCCTACCTAAGATATAATAGTAATGAATAAAGAAAGAATTAAAGTTATTAGAATTTTTATTATATAAGGTGATTTATAAACATGAAACTTGCATTAACCAAGTCAAGAATCGTCCTTTTCCTTTATCTTTTAATTATGTTTTTTTCTTTCGGTACTCTCTTTTTTTACTGGTCATTACGGAGAAATAAATCAAAAATAAATCCCAATTTAAAAGCAAAGTTCTGGGCGGCAGTGTCTGATGGCTGGCATAATTCAAATAGCGATATGACTTTTTGGAATGGACAGTTTTATCTAATCCACGCAGCCTCTCCTTTTCATTTTGGTACTAAAATATGCAAATTGGTTTTGAGATGTTCAGTGGATGCCATTCATTGGGAAACTATTAATGAATTTCGTATACCTAACGAAGATATAAGGGATCCCAAATTTGCTTTAATCAATGGTAAAATGATCTTGTATGTTTTAAAAAATATTGGCTTTAATCCAGAACCGTATGCTACAGTTTTAACTTACAGCGATAATGGTGAAGATTGGGTGGAATGGGAAGAATTAAAAAAACAAGAGGGATGGCTCTTCTGGCGCGCTAAAACGCGAGATGGAAAAACGTGGTACATGCCTGCTTATTGGTGGGAGCATGGTAAATCAAAGTTGCTTAAAAGCATAGATGGTATTAATTGGGAAGATCTGAGTATGATCTATGAGGGTTTGAAAAACGACGAGACAGCTATAGAATTTCTACCCGATGGAAGAATGATCTGTACTGCAAGGTTAGAAGGAAGTGGAAATTATTTTGGAGATAAAAGAGGAAGCACACTCATATCTGTTGCAAAGCCACCCTATAAAGATTGGAGGCAAGTAATAAGTCATATTACGAGGTTAGATGGACCGGTTCTTTTTAATTATAACTCCAAAATATATGCGGTGGGGCGTTTTCAATCTAAACAAGGATTCTTGACTAACCAAGGCTCTATTTTGGCTAGAAAACGTACTTCAATATTTTTGATAGAAGAGAACAAATTAACTTGGCTGACTGATTTACCAAGCGCAGGAGACACCTCTTATGGAGGTATTGTTATTAAAAACGATTATTTATATGTCTGTTATTACACCAATGACATTAAATATGACTATCCTTGGCTTTATGGAATGATTTCCCAAAGTGATATTATGATAGCTAAAATTGAATTGAATTCCTTAGAAAAATTGGCTGGAATTTAAAGAAAATTATGCGTTTATTAGAAGATATTAGACTAGATTAAGCCTAATAAATTTAAATCATATAAAAAGTAATTTTTATGAATTATTTTGTTTTATAATCTTTTATTGCTGATTGATTATGGTTTTTTTAATTGAATAATTTCTGCACACGGATTTACAAACTCCGGGGCATATTTCAGGTACACACCTTGCCTCATCTATATAATAATCTAAGCCTCCTTCTGAATCGCTCGTTTTATCATGAAAGATAGCATTTATCGCAGGACAACCCAAAATCTCTATGCATTCATTGCATTTAACACAGGAGTCAGTTATCTGATAATATATTTTAGGTTTTTTAATTTCTTGAAATTGGTCAGATTCTCTCCTTAATCGTCTTTTTTTTTCTAAAGCGCATTCCTCATTTATTAATATGACTCTCGTACCCTTTTTCACTAATTCAGCTAAAAATATTCTCTCTAATTTGCTGATGTCGTATGAATTTGTTATAGTTAGATTTTTTAATTCCAACCCTTCAAAAAATTTGATTAAATCTATTCGAACTTTATCTGTTTTCGATTTGGTTCCAAAATGGGTAATTATATCTTTTGGAGTATCAATAGTTTCCTGTTGACCTGTCATTGCAGTCCAATAATTATTAAAAATAATAACAGTTAAATCAATGTCATTTTTAATGGCATTTAATAGTGGTTGAAGGCCTGTATGGAAAAATGTGCTATCTCCGATGAAGGCAATTAATTTTTGTTTTTCTGGATCAATAACATGAGCCATTCCGTTGGCAATCCCTATTCCTGATCCCATGCTTATCACCCAATCAAGCATTTGATAGGGGTATGCCTCTGAGAGAGTATAACATCCAATATCTCCAGCATATATAAACTCAGTACCCGTCCTTTTTTCTATATCTTGTACAGTTTTTTTTAATGTATAAAAAATAGGACGATATTGACATGCAGGACAAAATGTAGGCTCTCTAATGGGAAGTTCCGGGATAAATTCTTCTAGAGCCTCCTTTTTTCTATCAATATCTTCGAACAAAGATTTATTCTTAATTTGAAAGAAATTAGAGAGAAAATTCATTATCATCTCAGTGTTCAATTCTCCTGTATTTGGAATATAGTCTTTTCCATGAATCTCCAGATCTTGTTTAATATCACAAAAATTACAAAATACGCTTTTTGAAAAAGATTCTATGAAAGGTTCTAATTCCTCCACAACCAATAAAGTTTTTAAACTAAAAAGATTCGCAAAATGACAAATCTCTTGTTTATTAATAGGAAAAACTAGACCCAGTTTCAAGATAGGAGGATTAATTTTAAGTTTATGGCATGCTTGGATTACATAGCTATAACATATACCACTTGTTATAATTCCTATTTTTTGATCTTTTAAGCTTTCTAAATTTACTGGTATTTGTTCTGTTTTAACCTTGTTAAATAAATAAAATAATTTTTTATTTTTTGCTATCTGACTAATCGTATTAAAATACTTTTTCTGGTTTGTTAAAGCTTTATGAAGTGTATTTACATAACGAGTAGGATTTTTTTGAAAAAATCCAGTTTTCGGAGGGATTTCAATACCTCCATAATTAACAACTCCATAGCTATGGCATAGACGAGTAGTAACATGAATGTAAATGGGAATACTATATAATTCAGAAATATTCAATCCCTCTTTTATAAAATCTTTGCATTCCTGAACAGTCGCTGGTTCAAGTATTGGAATCTTTGTATGAAGTGAATATAAACGGTTATCCTGAGCGTTGGTAGAAGATAATATTCCTGGATCACCTCCACATAAGATTAGCATGCCTCCATTGGTCCCAGAATAGGGAAAAGTATGTAATGGATCAGCCGCAACATTTAATCCTAGATGTTTGAACATAGTGATACTTCTAACTCCTGCCCAACTTGCTCCTACACAAGATTCCAGAGCTACTTTTTCATTAAGTGAGTAATCAAAAGTGAAATCTTCACATGTTTCAGAAAGATATTTTAAATAATCTCCGACTTCGCTTAAAGGAGTTCCGGGATAATTTGCTGCAAATTTTACTCCCGATTCATAAATCCCTCTTGCAAACGCTTCGTTTCCGGACATTAGAGTCTTTTTTCCAGGAGAATCCTCGAATAGTTCTGATAATTTCAAGTTTGTTTTTGATTTTTAATTTTGAGAATAATACGACTTTTTTCTATAGTATAAAAAATCAGATTGTCTAAAAAGAATTTTTATTATAATTTATCATTAATTTAAGATTAATTGCTAAATTTAGTTGAAAGATTTTTAATATTATTAATTATAAAAAATTTTTTATATATTAAGAGATATTTTTTTTCTAACTAACCTAATCGGTTAGTTTTTCGGGATTTGTGCTTAGCAGCATTTTTAAAGTACTATTGAGTCATATAGAAAAGGTGTAAATTTTAATTATAAATTTTTGTCTCCATATTATAAAAGCCATATTAGGAACATCATTATACTTTG
>JBHLNT010000236.1:0-5997 GCA_048941265.1 Promethearchaeota archaeon | reverse complement strand
TAAAATATTTAAAATAGTCATTTTATAAAACCTCCTAAGTACTTAAAAATAATAAAGCAATAAGTTTAATCTAGGGAAGCTTACAGAATTTTAATAATGAATTGGGAAAAAGGAATGAAAAAAGAAATGTTTAGACTATTGTGACCTTTATTTTGAAAATCTATGAAATATGAAATTTCAAATAAATTCTATTATTAAATGTTCTTCCTTTAATTTTTATATCATAGGTCAGTAATTTTAATAATCAATCATTCTAGTTAAATTAAACATACAGGAAAAAATCAATCCTAATGAAGAATTCGAAAGTAATTGTTATCAATGGGCTTCAGAGAAGTGGAACTAATATTCTTTACAATATCTTTCAATCACATCCCTCAGTGTGTTCTATCCATAATAAGGAGACTGGTGAAATAATTTCACAGCTCTACAGATTTAAATCCCATAGAGCAATTTTTTTTTTAATACGACGTTTAAAAATGATATTTTATAATTTACTGAATAAAAAAGTAGTTCTAGATTCTTCACTTGTATATATATTTGGCAAGATAATTGATTGGATATTTTTTCAATATAAAATGCAAGATTTGAATGATCCCTATAATCGATTTAAGTTTGAAAACGAATTGTACACTATAGAAGATGTTAAACTAAGTATCCTTTGTATTAAATCGATAAGATGGGATATTGAACTAACAAATTTTCTTTCAAAAATCTATACTGATATTTATTTTATCGGATTAGTCAGGAATGGCTATGCAGTATGTGAAAGCTGGATGAGGAGAGAACATAAAAAACCTAATGAATTCGGGCTCATGTATAAAAGATATTATGAGATGATGTTAAATTATAGTAAAAGTATAAAAAATTTTATAATCATAAAATTTGAAGACATTATTGAAGATCCTTTTCATGTAGCATCAAAATTATTTGAATTTGCAAACCTAGATCCTAAAAATCTTAAAAAAATGAGATTAAACATGAAAAAAAGACTTACTAACAATGGTTCTCATAAAGTTAAATTTGGTGTCGAAAATACAAAATATTGGTTTAATCCTCAAAATATAAGGCAACTAATAGACCCAAATATTAATGAAATTCAAATAAAACAATTAACAGAATTCAATAAAAAGATATTTGAAACTAATGCTAAACCAATCCTAAAATATTTTAATTATTTACGGTAATTGAATATATTAACATAAAAATTAAATAACATATGGTATAAAATTGAATGTTGCATTACTTTCTGGAAATTTCTGGGAAAAGAAAGGTGGCATCTCTACAACCTTGAAAAATCTTTATGAGAAATTAACAGCCTTAGATATAAAAATTTACCTATTTGATAATTCTATTTCTAAATGTTCTGGATATAAAATCATATATACAAGAGAATCTTTTAAAAAATTACTTAAACAAGATATAAGGTTCTTTATTTTTTTAATATTGTTATTTATAAGAATTTTAGGGATTAATGGCTTAAAATTAGGAGAAAAGTTAAAATTAGCGTTATTTTACTGCTTTTACCCCGTCGATCTTGTGAATCGAGTTAAATCTTTAAAATATCTTATTCTATATTTTAAAAAATTTAAAGTTGATGTTATATTTTGTATAAGCTCATCTTTTCTTCTAATTTATGGTTTCATTTTATCAAAATTTTTTAGAAAACCATTGATTACTTTAGCACATGGAGAGGATTTTATTAAAAGATATCCTAATAACATAAATTCAATGATATTTCAAAATATTGAGAAGGTAATTGTGAGTAATAAGATAATGAGAGATTTATTTTTAAAAATTCACGCAATAAATGATAAGAAAATAGATGTTGTATTTCGGGGGGTCAATATTGATCAAATCTACGTAGACGAGTCGAAGGTTGAATTAAGAAAAAAATTTAATTTTTCTGTAGAAGATTTTATAATAATTACAGTTAGCCGGATACATCCAAGGAAAGGAATTGATACTGTAATAGAAGCTTTAAAATTGATTTATGATGAAAATTTAGAGATGAGGATAAAATATGTAATTATTGGGGAAGGTGAAGAAAAACGCGATCTTGAAAATTTAGTTAGAAAATTAAATCTCGAACAACATGTACGTTTTCTTGGAGGTATTAATGATAAATTAAGAAATCAATATTATAAATTGTCTGATCTTTTTGTTTTGGTTCCCTATATCAAAAAGAATTCTATCGAAGGTTTTGGAATAGTTTTTATTGAAGCAAGTTATTTTAAATTGCCAGTTATAGGAGCTCGTACTGGAGGAGTAAGAATAGCCGTCGAAGATGGAAAAACAGGAGTACTCATTAATTCCGGTGATGCTTTGAGCTTAAAGAAACAAATTTTACGAATAATGATGGATCAATCTTATTCAAGGGAATTAGGCGAGAATGGTCATAAGAGAGTTCTCAAGGAAGTCAATTGGGATAAAAACGCTTTAATTTATAAAAGATTGATCGAAAATGTTGCGAAAAATTTTTACTATAAATAAGATTTAGTTAGAATAAGTATTTTATTTTGGAAATTTATTTTACCTTATAATATAATATTAAGGTATTTTTTCGAGCTGAACCATTGATTATGACTTTTAAAATTTATATAAAGCAATAAATATAATATTTAAGAAAAATAATGTGAAGATAATATCATGAATATATTAAGACTTACTACAAGAATATTCCCCGATAAAGCAGGACCTGCTAAATATGCATATTTACTTTCTAGTCATGTTGCCGGAGAAAGATTTAAAATGTTTAATATATCAAGTCGACCCAAAACTATAAAACAAAATTATGAGAGCATAAATTCCAATTACAAGATTTTTTATTTACCTATTACTGCTCCAAGATGGGATGAAGAGCTATATAAACAATTTGTTTTTCTTATAAAATTTGTTTACCATTCTATGGCTAAAATTGTAAAATTACATAGTAAATATCGAATTGATCTGATTCATTGTGATAATCCTGCTATAACTGGAGTAATAGCTGTGATTTTAAATCGTTTATTTAGAATTCCATTCATTTATACCCATCATGGATTAGATTCCCATTTTAAAATAAATTTCTTAGCAGAATTAAGATTAATATACAATTTTTCTAAATATCATATCATCGTCAGTAGAAAAATGAAAAAATTCTTTATAAAAAATAAAGTCAATATAAAGAAATTAGTATGGATTCCAACCGGGATTGAACTAGATAATTTTTTTCATGTAAAAAACAAAAATGAAAAACTAGCTCTTATTAATGAGTTAAATATATCAAATAATGTTAATCAAGATGATTTTATCATTCTTTATGTTGGATATATGGACTTAAAACAGAAAGTACTAGGTATGCTTGACTTCCTTAATGGTTTCAAAATATTTTTAGACAAGGTCCATCAAAGTAAACGAGATAATATAAAATTGCTATATTTAGGAGATGGTAAATATCGTTATTTATTATATAATGAAATTAAGAAACTGAATATGAATAAAAATGCTTTTACTCTTGGGACAAGATTAAATGTCGAAAAATTCTATGCTATTTCTGATTTAAATGCATTAACTTCGTATATGGAAGGATTTCCGACAGTTTTATTAGAGGCCATAGCATCCAATGTGCCGTGTATTAGTACAGATGTAGGAGAAGTTAGAGAGATAATTGACAATGATTTCATTATTCAACCGGGAAAACGGTATGATATTGCAGATCTAATTTTAAAATCATATGAAAACTATGAAATTACTCAAATTGCTGTTCAAAATTCTTTAGAAAGAATCAAACAATTTGACTGGGATCATATTGCCAAGACTATTAAAAAAATATATCTTAAAACCCTTTTTCCTAAATTATTCGAACCTACAAGAAAGTATAATATTTTAAGATTAACAACAAGAATTTATCCAGATAAAGCTGGTCCAGCAAAAAATACTTATATGCTTTCGAAATATGTTTCAGAGGACTATTATAGAATTTTTAACATCTCTTGTTTACCATATGGCCAAAAAGGAAAAATGAAGCAGGTTAATTCATATTTCAGAATTGATTATTTACCTATGCATGCTCCTAGATGGGATGCTGAATTTCATTACCAACTATTATTTTTAATCAAATTTGTAATCTATTCAATTAGGAAAATGTTAAAGCTTCATCGGAATCATCGTATAGATTTAATACATTGTGAAAATCCCGCTATTACAGGTTTGATAGCATTATTATTCAATCGCATCTTCAAAATCCCCTTTATTTACCATCATAGGGGATTAGATTCTCATTTTAAAATTAACTTTTTGCTTGAATTACGTTTAATATATCGCTATTCGAAAAAACATATAATTGTAAGTAGGCAAATGAAGAAATTTTTTATAAAAAATAAAGTAAATACTAAAAAATTAATTTGGGTACCAAACGGAATTGAGCTATCAAAGTTTTTTCATGCTAAAACTATGATCACAAGAAAACAAATAATTGATGATTTAAATATAGATTCTAAGATTACTTCTGAAGATTTTATAATTTCATACATCGGATACATGGATCTAGAACAAAAAGTAAAAGGTATGATTGATTTTTTAAATGCTTTTAAAGACTTTTTAAATAAGAGAAAAGAATTTGAAAAGAAAAAGTTAAAATTATTGTATCTTGGAGATGGAAAGTATCGATATCGATTAGAAAATGAAATTAAAAGATTAGAGCTCGATCATAATGTTCTTACTTTAGGAGTCCGATTAGATGTTGAAAAATTCTATGCAGTATCCAATTTATGTGCATTAACCTCCTATATCGAGGGATTTCCCACAGTTTTGCTCGAGGCTGTGGCTGCTAAAGTACCATGTATCTCCACAGATACAGGAGAAGTGAGAGAAATAATAGCTGACGAATCAATAGTTCCGGTTGGAGATAGAGTAAGTATCACAAGGAAAATTCAAGAACTTTTTGAAGATGAGAATTTACGACAAATAATTGTTGAAAAATCTTCAAAAAAAATTGAAAAATATGAGTGGTCAAACGTAGCTGATAAAATTCGAAAGTTATATAAGAATATAATTACAATGAGTTGAATGCTATTAGGATATTTAATAATTTATTCTAAATTTTTTAAATAATCATTGACTTTCTAAATTACTGAATTAATCGATTGTTTTTTGAAATAATTGCTAAATAATTTCTAACAGTTCTTTTAATTGAATGACCTCTATTACTTTTACATTCTTGTATATTTCAATCTCTTTCTGGTTAAAATCAGCAACTAAGAAATAAACACCAAATCTTTTATCTTGTGCTAATTCCGTTGAACTATTGTATAAATCAACCTCAACACCTCCAATTTTAACACTTGAATTTGGGTTAAAAACAGAATATGTAAAGGACTGTACAAAACACACTTTAATTTTTCTTTGTAACATGGTGTTTATTTTCTTAATACATAAAATCAATTAGGTTTGATCATCTCAATAAACTTATTACAAAAATTTATCCTACCCTCTTTAGTCCATAATTTCCTATAGCTATTTTGCCCATTCTTTGCTATTTCTAATAATTTTTCATGATTCTATCCGCTTTTTTTTAATCATTAATATTACGCAATCACCCCGATCTCATCGAAGAAATTTAGTCAGAATGTAAAATAAGAGAAGATTTCTTATATAAGAATCTAAAATTTATATAATATGCCGAATTAGTAGAAAGGGGGATTATTAATATAAGAACATAAAAAAGGGGGTTAATTTATATTGTTCATTCATCTATAAAATTAACCATTATTTTTCTTATACTTATAAATTATTTAACTTTTTTATTAAATTATTAACCCCCTCAACAGGGTCATAAGTAAGATGAGGTGTAGCTGGTTCTGGTAGAGCAGAATTTGATTCTAAAAATCTTCCAGTAAAATTTACAATTATGCGTTCTGCTTCAATTTTACTAATATTACTTATAGCTGCAGCAAATGCCAGAAAGCCGCTTTTTTCGAGTTCAAATATTTTCTCTCCAATTTCTGCATTTGGGTAAAT
>JBHLNT010000050.1:0-26084 GCA_048941265.1 Promethearchaeota archaeon | reverse complement strand
TTTTTTGTCAATATCATCCATCTTTAATACTTCACTCATCATATTCTAATTTCCCCTTGTCAAATTTTTTTAGTTTGTTAATAATAAAAATTTTATTATTGTATATAACGATATGCCGATATTTAAATCTAACGGTAGCCAAATGAATAATTATTCATTTCGATCTCTTCTTTTGTTCTATATCATGACTCTTGGCTACTTTTTTAAGAAGAAGACTTCCTGGAGTATAATTTAATACTTCTTGCCGAAATTCTTCTATTCCTCCAAGATTTTCAACCCAATCTTCATTAGTTTTAAGTACAGCTTCCTTTACTTTATCTGGAAACGCAGAACCTGTCTTAAAAATCAAAATTGCTAAGGTGAAATAATAACGCACTACCTCATGCTCAAAAAGCATAAAATCGCCATATTCAGTCTTACGATCTAAATTCTCTCTCATATTCTCAATAAGTTCTATTATCTCATCAAGATATCTTTCCAATATTTCCTGAGCTAAATATTATACTTCGCAGACATGCTCTATAATAAGTTCATGAAATTTATATTGCTCGTCAAAGATTCCTATGTAATCATCCAGTAGTTTTTGTAATGTAAACTTTCGGTGCTTCATCAGATAGGAAAAAATCATTTATTTAGGTATAATAAAAATATTTAGGAAATTATATTAAATTAAATATAAGCTTAGCATTATCTTAGCATTATCAAACCATATCTTTAATCTATAAAGATCATTTTTAAATATATATTTATTAATGATTACTTAAGAATTGCCCCTTAGTCCAAACTTATTGAATCATAAAATATTGAATTAATAAATCATTAGTAAAATCTTTAAATGTTATCGTAGTTAACTTAATTTCATAACTTCAGTCCAAAACTTTGAAAAATATGAGCGAATTAACAGAAAAAACCGCGGATTTTCTAAAGGTATTATCAGATCAGACACGTTTAGAAATTTTGGAATTATTGAAAAATGGTGAAAAAACTTCTAAGGAAATTCAAGAAACCCTTAAAAAGAGTCAATCTACTATTTCTCAACATTTAAAGAAATTGAATGATGAGGATCTCATAACTATTGAAGAAAGAGAAAATCTAAACTACTATACTATTAAATATCAATATATATTTAAGATTCTGACATTTGTCCAATCATTTGTAATAACTCTCCAGAGAGAAAAGTTACGAACATTAGCGGAATTGAATATTCAAGATACCTTAAAAACATCAAGATAAATACATTAACTTGATATTTTATTAAATAGAATTGAATTATATTAAAAAACATAAATATATGACGGAATCATCAAAAATTGGCAAGGTTATATTATTAGCCGGATTAGATAATAGCGGCAAAACTTCAATCGCATATAGTTTAAGGGGGACAAGAAATCTGCCCACATTTTGTAAAGCAAGACCCACAGTTAGAAGAAATATAATATCAATTAAAGCCTATGATTCAGAATTTATTGTTTGGGATCTTGGTGGTCAAGAAGCTTATAGAGATGAATATTTGGCAAATTATGATAATTATTTTAAGGGATTAGATAAACTCATTTATGTGTTTGATGTTCAAGATGTAAATAGATATGATTTAGCCTTAGATTATTATGAAAAAATCATCATTCTACTTAAAGACAGAAATGATATTAGTAATATTGAAGTATCAATTTTCCTACATAAATATGATCCAGATTTAAGCAACTTTAAACCAGATATAACTGATAAAATTATAGATGATTTAAAAGAAAAAATTAAAGAGATAATCGATAATACTGGTTTCTTTTATCAAATATTTAAAACAAGTATTTATTGTTTATTTGACAAAACTGTTACCGATTAAAATGAAGCTTATTTTTAAAGACTAATCAATAATTATTGCACCTAATTTACAAGCAGTAGTACACATATGGCATTTTACGCAACGATCTTCTCGATCCTCCACAACAACAGATTTTGGTGTAGAATCTTTATTAATCACTTCATAAATTCCTCTAAAACAGACCTCCTCACACGCGAAATTTTCGCATTGAAGACATTTACTCGTATCAATATGATGAAATTTATAACTCTCAATAGTTTTTTTATCGTTAGCTTCACTCATCCCATTTTAAAGAAATTAAAAAATCCATTTATTTCTTTACTTTATACAATATAAAACAATTTTTTAATTTCTATTAATAAATAACTCTAAATAGACAATTCATAGTTTAAAATATAAAAATGACAGAACTTAAATTTCCTATTTTTGAAATACCTAATTTAAAACAAGGAATCTTTCAAAAAAGACCTAACCGATTTGTAGCTGAGATCAATTATAAGGGAAAAAAAGAAATTGCTCACGTTCATGATCCAGGAAGACTAAAGGAATTACTTATCAAAGGGGCAAAAGTTCTCTTTACAAACTCAAAAGGTAAATTAAAATATTACATAAAGGCAGTAAAATGCGAAAATGAGTGGGTATTAATTGATTCAGCACAGCATTCTAAAATTGCAATGAAAGTATTTTCATATTTACCAAAATTCTCAAATGTGAATGAAATTAAAAAAGAAGTAAAGCTAGGCAAGAGTAGAATTGATTTTATGATTGATGGAGTACCTTTAGAAGTAAAAGGAGTTTCACTTGTAAAAGATGGTTTAGCATTGTTTCCAGACGTTCCTACAGAACGGGGTACTAGGCATGTGGGAGAAATTATTGAACATCATGGAATAGTTCTGTTTTTAATTTTTCGGAAAGCTGAACAATTTGCTCCTAATTGGGACACCGATCCGAAATTCTCTGAAAAATTGTCTGAAGCAAGAGAAAAAAGTATTCCCATAATACCGGTTCAAATAAGTTTTGATGGCAATATGTTATATTATCATGGAGAAATAAAATTAGCTAAATTTTAATTAGTTGTCTTCAACATTTATTCCGAGAGCTCGTAATCTTTCTCTTATCTTATCACTGATATCATAAAGTTTTCTTTCTCTTAAACTACTTCTTGTATCTTTAAAGAGATCTAATAAATTTTTTATTAATTCGTCCTTTTTATCAAATTTTTTGGTGAGTTGTTCTTGCAAATTTGGAAATAATCCAAAAATATTGTCAATATCCTCAATATAGCTAAAAAATTTATCTTTAAATTGCTCATTTAATGCTGTGTTGCTTTCTAAAGTTGCTTGGTTTAAATCTCTAATTAAAGTCATTATTTCAGCTATTGCGACTGGTGTATTGAAATCGTCGTCCATTGCATTAATAATATTTTGTCTTGAGAGTTCTATTTTTGAAATTAACTTATTAATCTCGTCTGAATCAGTCTCTTGAGTGGGAGCATCATTGATCTTTTTGATGGTTGTTAAAATTTTATTATAATTTTTTTCTGCTTGAGATATAGTATCGAGGCTATAATTAATTGATTTACGATAATGACTTGAAATTAAGAAAAATCGTATTACCATCGGATCATATTCTTTTATTACGTCTGATACGAGAAAAAAGTTTCCAAGACTTTTCGACATTTTTTCATTATCCACATTTACAAAACCATTGTGCATAAAAAAATTCGCAAATGGCTTGCCAGTATAAGCTTCAGATTGAGAAATTTCATTACGGTGATGTGGAAATTTTAAATCTTGACCACCTCCATGAATATCAATTGTTTCACCAAGGAAATTAATTGCCATTGCAGAGCATTCAATATGCCATCCGGGTCTCCCTTTTCCCCAGGGACTTTCCCAAAAAGGTTCATTTTCCTTTGACTTTTTCCAGAGTGCGAAATCTTTTGGATTTCTCTTCTCTTCTAGATAATGAGACTCGATTTCCTCCTCTTCTTCGCTCTCTAAATCCTCCTCTGAAATATTTTGTAAGATAGTTTTATATTTTGAAAATGATTTTACATCAAAATATACGGACCCATTGCTTTCATAAGCATAACCCTTTGAAATTAAGCCTTGTACTATTTCTATCATAAAATCGATAACATCAGTTGCGCGAGGATTTTTATAATCTTTTTGAATGTTTAAAATACCCATAATTTTCTCGTATTCTTTTATATATTGCTCACTTAGTGCTTTATAATCAATACCGCGCTCATTTGCCCTCTTAATAATTTTATCATCAATATCCGTATAATTTTTTACTAATTTTACTTTAAATCCTTTAAATTTGAAATAACGTCGTATTAAATCGAACACTACTGCTGATTTCGCATGTCCCAAATGTGGACTATCATAAACGGTCGGCCCACAAACATACATCAAAATTTCATTTGGATTTAAAGGTTTAAATTCTTCTTTTTTAAACGTTAAGCTATTATAAAGTTTCATTCTATCAAATCACTAGAAAGGTTAATTAATAAAGCACATTAAGATTCAATAAATAGAGCCAGCGGTGGGAATTGCACCCACGAATAACGGCTCTGCAGGCCGTCTCCTTAACTACTCGGTTGCGTAAACTTATCTTAAATGATAAATTTTATACGCTGGCGCTGGCTTAATTTATAAGTTGGTAATAAAGTATATTTCCTTATCATATCAAAAAGCCTTTATCACTTAAATATTTAGTTCTAATAAAGTTTTAGAAATATTTCCAAACTGACTTACTTTTTTTATGATAATTGCATCTATAGTTGTTAAATTAATAATATGCTTTTTTCTAAAAATTTTTCTAACATAAGAGAAGAATTTAGAATTATATATTTTATCATTTCTCTAAATATATTGCTGAACATTTGCTAATTAATTGGCTCTTCTACTTTAATTTGAGCTGTTTTTATTAATTTTAACTCATAGGGTATAATAATAAAAATTACATACATGCTGGCAAATTCGATTATATTATTATAAATATGAAGAGCAAAAAATTCCAAAAGCGGATCTGCTTCGTAATATTTTCCATCAGATTCAACTTGAATCCATCTTGTATTGGCTATGTATTCTCCCACATTAAATACTGCAGTAATGAGAAACATAACTACAAACATTAAAAGAACACGCGTCCTTTGTTCAGGTGTTGCCTTTTTCCAAAGCCAAATTACATTAAATATAAATATAGAATTAAGAAATATTAAGGAAAATGGGGTAAATATCTCTCTTTCAGAAGCAACATCACCTCCAATATCTTTATAAGGTTTCCCTTGTAAAAGAGTTACTAAAAAAAATAGTGTTAGAGCCGCCATTCCAATGATTAAAAAGATCTTACGCTTCTCTTTATCTAACACGCGATCTGCAAAGAATATTCCCACTACCGCTGGAAATGTACCCTCCATAGTCCCTCTTAACACGCTCGCGACAAAAGGTGAGATGTTAGTACCGAAAAGGCTTGCCTGTACGATATCACGCATTCCTGTTATTTGAAGTGAAAACTCTACTGAAGTCCAGATGATGGTTCCAAATAAAAATACCCAAAAATAATCATATCTTTTATATTCAAACCAATCATATAAGCAAATTATAAGAGCGACAATGGAGATTATAAGTTTAGTTTCATAATTTGTGCCCATGGTACCATTGCGAATCATATAAATTCCATCAAATAGCATAAATAATTTAATTCCTCAAGAATTAATTGTAATTCGTTATTTTTCACTATAAAAAGGTTTATTATTAAAGATACTCTGTGCCTCATATTAATAAAGATTTATTGCTTTTAGGTACTGTTCTATAAATTCTTGAACAATAGGCAATTTAAATCCCAATGGGACGATAAACAGCCAGAGTAGAGCTAGATAGGTAAAAATAAAAAAAAGAGCTCAATGGCTATGAAATGCATTCAACTCACATCACAGAACCCAACTTTTAGTCAAAAAGTCTTTTTATAACCTAAAATGATATATTTTATTTCTATTATAATCAACTATTCTATATCACTCCACAGGGGAGTAGATAAGTATCTCTCACCAGTATCGGGCAAAATTACAACAATATTCTCTCCTTTTTCAAAATCTTTGGACGCTTCAAAAATTGCTGCCCATGCATTTGCACCAGCAGATATTCCAACAAAAATCCCTTCTAATCTAGCTAATTTTCGAGCAGTAATAACAGCATCCTCATAATTTACTGTAATTACCTTATCATAGATTTTTGTGTTTAACACCTCTGGAATAAAACCAGCGCCTATACCTTGAATTTTGTGAGGTCCTGGGTTTCCTCCTGACAATACTGGAGATCCTGTAGGTTCAACGGCATATACTTTTAGTCTTGCCCCGATTCTATCCTTTAAAATTTCACCTACTCCTGTAATAGTCCCTCCAGTCCCTACACCCGCAACAAAACCATCAATTCTTCCATCTAAATCATTAAAAATTTCCTTAGCAGTAGTTCTGCGATGAATTTCTGGATTTGCTTCGTTTTTAAATTGTTGAGGGATAAAGACCTTTCCTTTTTCTTTTGAAAGTTCTTGTGCTTTTTCAATCGCACCTTTCATTCCTTTAGAGGCAGGAGTTAAAATTAATTTCGCTCCATAAGCCTTCAAAATTTTCCTCCTTTCAATTGACATACTATCAGGCATAGTCAAAACTAGTTTATACCCTTTTGCTGCACAGACAAGAGCTAAACCAATGCCTGTATTTCCAGAAGTTGGCTCAACAATAGTCGTATCTTTATTAATTAATCCTTCTTCTTCAGCCTTTTCAATCATTGACATACCAATCCTATCTTTTACACTACTACCAGGATTAAATGACTCCAGCTTCGCATATATCGTAGGTTCTATCCCTTCTGTTATTCGGTTCAATCTTACCAATGGTGTCTTTCCAATTGTTTCAATAATATTATTATATGCTCCCATTTTAACTCATATCTATAATTTTTTTTTAATATTTTTTAAATAATTTCCTAAAACGATTATATTCCATCACCATAATCTCCATAGTAAATCTTTATATCATCTTCTTTTTGCTCTTTAATAACAACTTTTTCTAATTCTCTAATCCTTTTTTCCAAAGCTGAAATTGAAATCGATAAAGGATCTGGCAAATCTCCATGTCTGAGGTCTATTTTTTCAATCTTGTCACCTTTTCTCGAAATAATTTTTCCAGGAACCCCAACTACAACAGAATTTGGAGGGATATCATTTACTACAACGGAATTCGCTCCTATTCTTACATTACTTCCTATTGTTACTGGCCCTAATATTTTTGCTCCCGTACCTACAACAACGTTATCTTCTAAAGTTGGATGCCGTTTCTTCTTCTCAAGAGAAGTACCTCCTAAAACCACTCCGGCATATATTGTGACATTATTTCCAATTTCAGCAGTTTCTCCGATGACAACTCCAGCACCATGGTCAATAAAGAAATCACTCCCAATTATTGCTCCAGGATGAATTTCAATTGCCGTCATTTGACGGGCCATATCTGAGATGTATCTCGGGATAAATGGCATACCTAATTTCCAGAAGAAATGACTTATACGATATAGAAGTACTGCTTTTATACCAGGATAGCTGGTAAGAACTTCTAAAAGACTACTAGCAGCAGGGTCCTTATTAAAGGCGGCACTTACATCTGAAATAAAGAAATTTAAGATTTTTTGTAATTCTTTATCAATTTCTTCGTGATCTATATCTGAAGTTTTGTAGTTCAAGTCCAAAATGCATTCCGCGCAAAATGCAGGACCTTCTCTCCCTTTTGACGCTAAGTCTCTACCACAATTTAAGCAGTACAAGAATTTTTTCATTGACATTTTATTACATCTTTATCTCTAATTTAGGAAATTTTACATTTCTATATATTAAAACTTTAGTGTAATAATTTCATATAAATTTGGGTTATATTTTAAAAAGAAAATGGGCTATAGAACTAAACAATTCTCGCTAAATCCTAAGACTACTCAATAAAATATAATTTTAAACAATACGATTAAATTTTTAACTTTTATTCAAGATAAAAAAAAAATAATAAATTATCGATAAGAGCTACTCTCCAAGTAATTCTTTAACTTCTTCCATTCCTTCCTGTAGTTCTTTTTCTTGTTGTTTGTCATGTTTTAATAACATATATTGGAATTCTCCAACATGTTCCTTCTCTTCCTTGGCTACATCCATTAAGACAGCTTTGATATTTTTATCATCCGTTAAAGCAGCCATCTGTTCATAGAGATTGATAGCATCAAGTTCAGCCAACATGGCAGTTCTTAATATCTGTTTATTTATATCTTCCTTATTTATCTTTTCAAGAATAACTGGTATGTTTGCTAAAGTCATTATTTAACCTCCATTTATATTTGATATTTTTTGGATTTTAATTCATTACATTTTATATTCTAATAATATCATTTAAAAAATTGATGACTAAAACTTAAAAGTTGTCCATTTGAGTGAATTTATAAATTAAAAATATTCATCATGTAGTCGTTGCTCTAAAAGTTGCGAAATCATCTAATTTCTAATAAATCATAGAAAAAACGTTTAAAAATCCAATTGCCTTATTTTGATATTAGAAGTCAAATACATTGATTATAATAGAAAAGTGAAATATTATGTCAGAAGAAGAAAAGATTTATATATCTCCCGATGTATGTATGTGGCCAAATGATGAACATAATACATACCATATAGAAATTACCCTCCCAGGAGTAGAAAAGGATGCTATAAAACTCAAAATGCACGAAGATTCATTCTTTATTAAAGGAGAGACAGGAGATACTGTATATATTGGATCTTATGCTGTTTGCTGCGAGATTGACCCTGAAAATGCTAAAGCAGTATATAAAAATGGATTATTGAAAATAGATGTCCCATTTAAAGAACCAGAGTTTCATAGCATAGACGTAGCTATTGAATAAAATCAAAAAACTTTTTTCTATTTTATTCTTCATTTTTTGGATTAATTGCACTAAAATAATAGTTCTAAATAAAGGACTAAACAAGTAAATGAGATTACTATTGGCATTATTAGGAATCCATATTTGGCAAAATATTTAAAAGTAATTTTGACGTCTTTATCAGACAAGATTTTATACCACATTATTCCGGCAAGAATAAAGTTATCGACCATTTTCAACAAAATTTTAAAGATAAAATCTATAATTTTTTATTTTTTCCTTAATTTCAAATTATTTTTTGGAGTTCATCTCTTTTTATCAAATAGATAATAAGCAAAAATATTATATAAAATGATTAAAAACAAAGTAAGAAGCAATTTTTTTAATATCCCATCTTTGTGAAAAATATATCCAAAATATCGAAAAAATAGAAATTTGGTGTTTTTGTTTGAAAAAAAAGATTCACGAAAAAATTGAGTACTTTAGATATAAGATGAAAAAGAGATCGCTTGATCTAAAAGAATTACTCCGAGAGGAAATTGAAGAATATGAAATCTTATTGTATGGAAAAAAGGGACTTCGTTATAGGATTGATAGGCTTGAAAAATTGTTATATGGAGAAGTTGAAAAACATTGGTTTAATGAATTAAGAGGTGAAAGACATGCTTTAAATAATATTAAGATTTTTTTTAAGGGCAGTTATGGTTCATTTATCGTAAAGAATCTCATAAGAAGTATTTCTAACATCGGAGTAATTAATATCGGTAAATTAGCTTTACATCAAATGAAATTAAGTAATGAAATGAGGAGAATTAATTTAAATCATAATCATCAAGAAGAATTAAAAGCTATTATCCAATATCGAAAAAAGAAGAAGCTCATCCCATTAAAAGAGCCCAAAATAGATGAGGATTCAACCTCATATGAGCGCTTTAATAAAGCAATTCAGCTTAAAGAGCCAGATCGAATCCCTATTACTCCATTGATGGACTATTTTTATGCTGCCAATAATAATATGTCATCCAAAGAATTTGTTTTAGGTCCTATAGAAAATATCTTTACTGCTGTTAAAAATACATACGCAAAATTTGGAGGGAAGATTGATATGGTTCATCTCCCCATGGGTCGCCTATACGCCTTTTATAATATATTACCCTTAGGTCCTTCGGGATTCTATAATGAGTTGGATTATTCTGATGAAGTGCCAAGTACTCTTCAATTTATAGAAAAAGGATATATAAAAACAAAAGATTTTGAAAAAATTAAAAGATTAGGATTAAGATCGATATGGAGACCAGTAAGTAATTTAAAGATTCTTGAAACTCAAGCTGATTTCTTAAAAATTGGAAAATTTATTAATTACTGGGAAAATAAAAAAAAAGTACCCATTTATGCAACAAGTGGAATAGTAACACCCTTGGAAGGATTATGTTATTTAATGGGTATAAAGAATTGGTCTAAAGCAATTAAGAAACACAGGGAAGAACTCAAAGAATTTTGTGAATTACTCCTCGATGCTACCATGGCTAATGATTATGTAATGTATTCATTGTCTCAAGTAAAAAGGACTTATATTTGTTTGGAACGTGTAAGTCCAATGTTTATTTCTCCTAACAATTTCGAAGAATTAGTTTTAGAGGACTTAAAACAAATTGTTAAAGAGAATGTTAGAAATGGCCTTATTACTGTATTTCATATGGATACTGATTGGACCCCCTTCTTTCATTATTTCCTCGAATTTCCTAAAAATGGGAAGTATATTCTTCATTTAGAAGACTCTGATATTTTTAAAGCTAAAGAAATGCTAGGTAATCGATTTTGTATAATGGGCAATATTCAAACAAAACTCCTACGTTTTGGAACAGAACAACAAATAATAGAGAAAACCAAGGAATTGATTGAGGGATGCAAAGAAGGAGGTGGATATATGATGGCAGAAGGTTGCGAGGTTGCTCCAGATACTCCTTTTAAAAACCTTAAGATATGGGTAGAAACTACCTTAAAATATGGGGCGTATTAATTTTATATTATCACTTAATTTAATATTCTATTGTCATCTCTTTGAGATAATCAAAAGCGGAATACGCAGCAATTACTCCTTCTGCTACTCCCGTGATCGCTTGCTTAAAAGGTGCATCCGCAACATCTCCTGCAGCAAAAATACCAGGGATATTCGTTTCTGATTTCCGATTAATAATGATTTCACCTTTTTCATTGGTATTCACTCCAATTCTTTTTGCTAAATCCGAATTTGGTATAGAACCAATTTCAATAAATACCCCATCAACTTTAAACTCCTTACCATTATCAAATATTACTGATTTTACTGAATTATCTCCTTTTATTTCTGCGACATTTGTTTTATATATGATTTCTATTTTCTCATTTTTATATACACGTTTTTTATTTATAGGTTCAGCTCGTATTTCTTCGCCTCGATAAATAATATAAACTTTTTTAGCATTCTGCGCAAGGAATAAGGCTTCTTTAGCGGCAGAATCGCTTCCTCCTATTACACATACAACTTTATCTTTAAAAAAGGGTCCATCACACGTAGCGCAATAAGAAACTCCTTTCCCCGCAAATTCCTCTTCACCTGGAATTCCTAATTTCCTTCTTACTGATCCAGTTGCGATACAAATAGAATAGGCTTTAAACTTTTGAAAAAATGAATGTAGTATAAAATGATCATTTTGCTTCTCAATACTGTTAATCTCATCAGAAATGTAGGAAATATTTAAGGACTGCATATGTTCCCTAAACATTTCCGTAAATCCCAGGCCGCTAACGGAAGTAATGCCCGGATAATTTTCAACAATATGGGTTGTAGCTATTAATCCGCCAAATGTCTTGCCAATAATAAGTACATCCATTGCGAACCTTGCGGCATAGATCGCACACCCTATAGCTGTTGGACCACCACCTAATACGATAATATCATATATTTTTTCTGGATCGAACCCAAGCGAATCAGTAGGAAACACGGATATTCCCTCCTATTAATGCCCTTAGTATCTCGTTCGGTCCGACCATACCGGTTAAGGTTTTTTGATCATTAAAAATAGTATATGGTACACCAGCAGCATCATAATATTGCCCAATATCTGGATTGGCATTGATATCTATTATAACTGTTCGAATTTTTCCTCCAGATGCTATTGCGAACATATTTGCTATTGTAATAACTTGGGGACAATAAGGACAAGTTTCTGTCATCATTACTTTTATAGTAGTAGATTTTATTCGATCCAAATTTTGCTTTATTGTGGGTTCATAATAATTCGGAGCTCCGGCAAATGTAAATATGGACTGGATGAAAGGTTGGATTTCAGCACCCTGGGGAGCTGCTAAATATCTAATTATTTCTTTATTATTGTTATCAACAAAAAGGATTGTTGGTACACGGGAAATATCATAGCGTTTTGCATACTCGGGATTGTCATCAATCGATAATTCTTCTATCTGGAGCATTCCATTTGAGTTTTCCTCGTATATTCGTAATAAAGTCATAAATTCACCACAATCCATACATGCTCTTATTTTAGTTCCATCTGCTTGAACCTTTTGTGAGGTAAAAACTTTTAATTTAACTGGCTTTTTTAATTTGGCCATTTCCTTTCTAATTATTTCTTTATAATGTTCATCTGAAGACAATTTTTTCATAACCTCCTTTACTTTTTAATTTTAGATTAAGCATACATTCCATCAAAATCTCTTTTTCCTTTTGTAAGTTTCTCTAATAAGTCTTGAGGTGAGAACATGCCATAAATGTGTTCTTTTTCATTTATCATAGTATGGGGCACTCCCTGAATTTGATATTTCATAGCAATGTCTTGATTGGCATTAATATCAATAATATTAACTTTAATTTTTCCATCTGATAAAGTAGCAAATAGATTTGCAATAGGTACTACTGTGGGACAATATGGACACGTATGAGTAATAAACAATTTTATTTCTGATTTCCCGATTTTCTTAAGATTTGTCATTATAGTATCCTTATAAAAAGAAACAGCTCCGGAAAAATCCTGGATACTTTTTATAAAAGGAACTAATTCTGCTCCTGAAGGTTCAGCAGTATAACGAATGACTTCTCGGTCTTTTTCATCAATGAATAGAATTGTTGGAATTCTGACAACCTCATATTTATCAGCTATATCCGAATTTTCTTGGGTAGAATATTCCTCTACCTCTAACTTTCCATCTGAGTGTTCTTTTAATGTATTTAATAAATTGAAAGTACTATCACATGCCATACAATTTCTGATTTTAGTCCCATTTTCTTCAGTTTTAAAGTCGGTAAAGAGCTTTAAAGTGACTTTATTTTTCAATTTGGTCATTTCATTTTGTATAAGTTTTTCATTTTGAACAATGTAGGACATTTTTAACTCCATTATTAGTGATTTAACCTAAGATATGTTAGGAAATTTAGTTTTAAAACTTTTTATACTCTATTTTATAAGACTTTTTGAATAAAAAAATTATATATAAAAAAAAGGCTTAAAACTTTTAAAATAATTTATAAATAATATTTCAAGAAAATAAAAAAAAAATTTTAAAAATGTTAACTTAGGATATAAGCATTTGTTAGCATTTTTTTGATTAAAATAAAGTTATTAGTAAATTTAACCTTCTTTATTTTTAGCGCTTTCTTCATCTTTTTTGCTTAGCTTAAGAAATCCTCCAGATAATACACCCAACAATATAGTAAGGGAAATGGCGATAGCAAGTAAAAACAGATTTCCCGGCACGATTAACGCCCAACATATCCATACAACTGCTATTGCTGCGCCTACCAGTTCGCCAACTAATCTTTTATAATTATACAAAATTTCCTTGTTTTCTTCATCTTTTTTGCTTAGCTTAAGAAATCCTCCTGATAATACGCCCAACAATATAGTAAGGGAAATGGCGATAGCAAGAAACACCAAAACATTCCCAAACAATATAACTAGAAACGCAAAAAATATCCAAACAACTGCGATAGCTGCGCCTAACAATTCGCCTACTAATCTTTTATAATTATACATTTTTTCCACTCTTTGAATGATCTTTTTATTTAACTTCCGACTTCTTGGTTTTTAGTCTCATCCCAAAAATAAATCGGGTTACGTTGTTGGTTTTTATTAATTCGCATAATAATATCGTTATGATCAGCGATGATGTTGTTATAATTAAAAATTTAATCGCCCAATGTACTTCCCATTGAAGTACATAAAAAGCAATCATGATTATTACTGTCAAGTGTATGATATACATAGGTAATGCAATTTCACTAAGGTGGTTTATTAAAGAGTTTTGTTTGGTCAGCAATTTCTTTCCATAACCATAAATAGCAATCAGCCAACACCAGCCACTAAATGAAAAACTTGTCCAATATATTGCATACCCTACGGGATTGCCAAAAGGATCATATCCTGGTCCAAGAAATATAATCACGATAAAAGACGTGATTATAGCAAGAATTAAAGCCAACTTTTTATTACGATCAATAGAGTTCTCGAAGCGACTATCACTAACAATTAAAAAACCTAGTATAAAGATTGTTAAATAGGTAAGCACATTTGCCAGATCATCAATGAATAATTTAGAGATTCCAGGAAAGATCCATCTAAGGCTAACATTAAATATTATTAGCGGTAAGGCAAATAGAAAAATCTTTTTTCCTTCCCCATATTTTTCTGCCATAGAAGAGATTTTCTTCTTTCCCTCATCTTTTTTCCATTTTAAAAATAGTCGTAATGCAACCAGCGAGAATATAAATAGATACGCAAGAAACCATAGATGATAATAATTAAAATTTCCGATCTCAAAAAAATGAGGGTAAAATTCGATAAATGTCCCATTAAAGTTTTCTGAATTATATCTTGTGGTACTCCACCACGCACTTCGCTCGAAATAAACAATAGGTGGGATAACAATTAATATTCCAAATAGTAAAGGGATAATTAACCTTTTTACGCGTTCCTTTAAATATTTTGTACCCGTCCGAAAATTCAAAGCATAAGATGTACTCATTCCCGCTATCAAGAAAAAAAGTGCCATATTAAAAATATTGACAATAAATACGAATATCAGCATCTCCACACTTAATTCTGCATTTTGAATAAAATATGGCGTACCATAAGCAAATAGCATCGCGGTATGAAATATTATTAGCAATATTACGGAATATACTCTTAAAGCATCTATATCATAACGGCGAGTTGGCTTCGTTCCAATATTTTCCTCAATGTTCTTAATATTTTCTGTCATTTTTATTAATCATCTTATCCAGATGTTCAAAAAACCAAAGTATACTATATAATTTTCTTATGTTTAAATATATAATGCTTATTAAACCAAGGATTTATATCGTTCTATTGATGGCACTTTCATTCATTCTGATATGAACACATCAATTAACATCTTCACATTATCAGGATATTGTGTGTTCATGCATCTATGGATTTTTTATAATAAAACCTTTTTCTATAAATAAAGTTATTTTATTTGAAATCTTTCCATAAATTCATTAACAGGCATAAGCTCTAAGTCTTTTTGATTTCTAAAAATATCAACCAAATAAGAGATCTGTAACGGGGAGAATTTAATTTTCATGTTCTTCTTAAATTTTTCTATCAATAATGGAACAGCTTCTTTCCTTCTAAATTTGTGTCCAATTGGATACTCTACAGTCTCTTTTTTCGTAGTAGTACCATCTTTAAAGAAAACTTGGACTGAATTTGCCACCGATCTCTTACTAGGATCGTGATAATCTATAATATATTGTAAATTTTCTCTAACTTCCATTTTACTTCTTAATTCATCGATCATTGGATTTAAGGCACGCTTATCTTCATAATCTTCAGCCTCAAGATTACCGAATATTAGTCCAATTGCTGTCATATATTGGATACAATGGTCTCTATCAGCAGGATTTTTAAGAGGGCCTATTTTATTTATAATCTGGTTTCCCGCTTGCTGCGTATTAATTTGTATTTTTTCTATTTGATCCAGTTGATCTTTCACTTTTGGATGCAATTTTATGCTTGCTTCTACTGCTGTTTGACCGTGAAATTCAGCAGGAAAAGATACTTTGAAAAGCACATTTTCCATGACATAACTTCCATATGGTCTTTGAAACTTAAACTGTTCACCATTCCAAATGCGGGCATAGAATCCCCATTTTGGAGTTGTTAAGGCAGTAGGATATCCCATTTCACCCTTTTTAGCTAAAAGGGCTAGAAAAACTGCCCTACTCGTAGCATCCCCTGCGGCCCAACTTTTTCGAGAACCCGTGTTCGGCCAATGACGATAAGTCCTGAGGGGACCTAAATCAATCCATACGTTTGATATTGCGTTAATCATTTGTGTTTTAGTACAGTTTAATAGGCTAGAAGCTACCGCTGTGCTAGCTAGTTTCACTAATATTACATGATCAATTCCTTTTTCATTAAAACTATTTTCAAGAGCCATAATCCCTTGTATCTCGTGAGCTTTAATCATAGCAGTGAGTACATCATGAACTTTTAATGGTTTCATACCTTCTGCAACATTTTTTCTGGAAATATAATCCGATACTGCTAATATTGCACCTAAATTATCTGATGGATGCCCCCATTCAGCTGCTAACCAAGTATCATTATAATCAAGCCATCGTATTAACAGACCGATATTAAATGCAGCAGTAATAGGATCTAATTCATAAAGAGTACCTGGAACTCTTGAACCATTTGGAACTTTTATATCTTGTATTACAGGGCCCAAAAGTTTAGTACACTCGGAAAATTGAAGCGCTGTGATTGCACACCCGATACTATCCATTAAACAGAGCCGGGCGGTGTCGTAAGCTTCTTGAGATTCTACTTTATAATCTAAAACATAATTTACTATGTCAACAATTTCTTTATCTGGAAGATTTTCGTTAGAGGAAATCTTTTCACTCATATTTTATGCACTTAAATAATATTGTATTAATTAACGCTCTGCAATAGGTAAATATCTACGTTTTTCGACTCCGATATAATTTGCTATGGGTCGTAATAATTCATTTATAATTCTCTGTTCTAAGATATGAGCCGACCACCCACAAGCTCTACTTATAACAAATAAAGGTGTAAATAAAACAGTCTCAATTTCTGCTCCTGAATACGCGATAGCGGAATAAAAATCGAGATTTGGGAATGTGCAGGGATCTTTACATTCATTGTGCATTATACCTTCAATAGCAGTACCGATATCATAGAGCTTTGTATCTTTTTTTTCAGTTGATATTCGATATGCCCATTCCTTGATGATAGAGCTCCTTGGATCTTCGCTTAGATATACTGGATGACCAAATCCTGGAACTTTTTGATTGGTGTTCAGCAAGTTCCTAACCCCCTCTACAGCCTCATCTGGAGAGTTAAATTTTGAAATCAAATTTAATACTGCTTCATTTGCTCCACCGTGTTTAGGTCCGCTCAAAGAACAAATAGCATTGGTTATACAGGCATAATAGTCAGCTGCGGTAGACGAGCACACTCTTGCTGAAAAGGTGGATGCGTTGAGTTCATGTTCCGCATATAAAATTAATGAGGTATTTATCATTTTTCTTTCTACTTCTATATATTCTTCTTTAATCATCTTTAAAAGATAACCACTATAAGTTACCTCTTCAATATTCTTTATATTAAAGATTTTACCTCTCGCTCTCGCGTACCAGTAACCCATTATTGAGGGTAAAACTCCTAGAACGCGAAGTACAGATTTTAATGGAACAGTAGGTCTTTCAGGTTTAGCAATACCCAAAACAGAAACACCAGTACGGATAACGTCCATCGGATGAGCATTTGATGGTATGTGGTCCATAACCATTTTTACTAATTCGGGAATTCTTCGATATTTAATTAATTTTTCACTCCAGTCAGATAAATTATTTTTTGTAGGAAGTTCGCCATTTAAAATCAAATATGATGTTTCTTCAAACGTACTTAATTTTGCGAGTTGTTCTATTGGATAACCTCTATATAATAGCCCATCAGTTATACTACAAATTGCAGAGTTGGTTACCTCATAACCTCTTAAACCACTTTCCCTTTTTTTTATTTCATTCATTATTTAATCACTTTTTTATAGATAAGTTTTAATATTCTTTATCTTAACCGTATAAACGGTCAATAAAATCTTCATAAGACTCATAATTAAGGAGTTTATATAATTCAGAACGGGTATACATTTTTTCGATCAAATTTTTTTGAGTTCCCTTTTTTATTATAATCTTATATACTTCTTCAGCAGCTTTATACATAGCACGAAATGCAGTTAAAGGATAAAGAACTATCCCAACATTTATATTTCTCAATTCTTCTAATGTAAAAAGAGGTGTTCTACCAAATTCAGTGATATTTGCCAAGATTGGAATAGATAAATTATTAACTAATGCTTTATATTGATTTAAAGAAGTTAATGCATCAGGAAAAATCGCATCAGCACCGACGTCTTCATATAAACGGGCTCTTCTTATAACACCTTCTATACCTTCGATAGCGAAAGCATCTGTCCTAGCAATTATCATAAAGTTAGGATCTTTGCGAGCTTCGATAGCAGCTTTTAATCGATCACACATTTCTTCAGCAGGCACAATCTTTTTATTTGGGCGGTGTCCACATCTTTTAAATACTTTTTGATCTTCAATATGAATTCCTGCTACGCCAATCCTCTCTAAGGTTTTTATTGTACGAGCAATAGTAAAGGCAATTCCTCCAAAACCAGTATCAATGTCCACAATCAAAGGTATATCAACTGCTTGAGTTATTCTTCGCGCATCTTCTGCTACATTATCTAAAGTTGTAATACCTAGATCCGGTAAACCAAATGAAGCATTAGCTACACCAGCTCCAGATAAATATATGGCTTTATAACCTACTTTATTTGCCATCATTGCAGCAAGGGCATTAATAGTTCCAACGAGTTGTAAGGGCTTATTATACTCTAAGGCTTCACGAAACCTTTTACCCGGACTTTTATTATGATCACTCATCACTAAAACCAATTATTTTTTTATATTAAATAAAAAGCCTGCTTTAATTTACTCATAAATTAGGATGATTTTGATTTTAAAGTTTATTTTTATGAATTAAAATATTATGAGTAATTTTATTATTCAAATACATAAAGAAAATAAAAAAATCTTAACTAATTCTATTTAGCTAAAGTTTCTTTTAAAATATTCTTTAAAACTGTGTGTAAGATCCCACCATTGCGAAAGTATTCTATATCAATGGGAGTATCTAATCTTGCTATTACTTTAAAGGTTTTTTTTTGTCCATCATCAGATTTAGCAATTACAGTTAGTTCTCCTAGCGGGACTATATCTTTTATTCCTAAAATTTCATAAGTCTCTTTACCTGTTAATCCTAATGAATGTGCATTCTCACCCTCTTTAAATTGAAGTGGTAAGACTCCCATTCCTACCAAATTACTCCTATGAATTCTCTCAAATGACTCCGCTATAACTGCTTTTACACCTAATAATTGTGTTCCTTTTGCTGCCCAATCCCTTGAACTACCCATTCCATAATCATCTCCCGCTAATACTATTAGCGGAATTCCATTCTTTTCATAATCCATTGCAGCATCATAAATTGGAACAATATTCCCAGTTACATGATTAATAGTCCATCCTCCCTCTTTATCCACAAGTTTGTTTCTAATTCTAATATTTCCAAAAGTCCCCCGCATCATAACTTCATGGTTTCCCCTTCTAGATCCAAATGAATTGAAGTCTTTGACATCTATCCCTTTCGAAATTAGATATTGAGCTGCGGGCATATCTTTAGGTATAGTCCCTGCGGGAGAAATGTGGTCAGTTGTGACACTTCCACCCAATAATGCTAATACCCTGGAATTTTTGATATCCTCCAAGGGGGTTTCTTCTAAAGGAAAATTGACAAAAAATGGAGGTTCACGAATATAGGTAGAAGACTCATCCCATTTATAAACTTCTTCTTCAGGAGGTTTGAGTTGATTCCATAAATCCCATCCTTTAAAGATTTCACCATATTCCTTATGAAATAATTCCGGGCTAACATGTTTATCGGTTATTTGCATGATTTCATCTGTACTCGGCCAAATATCTTTTAAATATACGGAGTTACCGCTTTTATCTACACCTAATGGCTCCTCATTCATATTTATCGCAATTGTGCCTGCTAATGCAAATGCAACAACGAGAGGAGGAGATGCGAGATAGTTTGCTCTTACATGAGGATTAATCCGACCTTCAAAGTTTCTATTACCGCTTAAAACTGAAGCGACAACAAGATCTTTTTCATTAATTTCTTTAACAAATTCCTGCTTTAAAGGACCACTATTTCCAATACAAGTTGTGCATCCATATCCAACTAAATTAAATCCCAATTGTTCGAGGTAGGACATTAGACCTGAGTTTTCCATATAATCAGTAACTACTCTCGAACCTGGTGCAAAACTCGTTTTTACAAAATCTTGTACTTTTAAACCTTTTTCTAAAGCGTTCCTTGCTAATAGACCTGCCCCTATCATTACTGTAGGATTAGATGTATTAGTGCAAGATGTAATAGCAGCGATTATAACTGCTCCATGGTTTAGCTGGTCTCCTTTTGATATATTTTCTATTTCGTTTGGCTTATTGAATATTGTTTTCATCTGATCTATAAATACATTTTTCATATCGGGAAGTAAAATTCTGTCCTGTGGACGCTTAGGACCTGCTATAGTTGGTTTAACAGTACTTAAATTAACCTCTATATGCTCGCTAAATTCAGGTATATGTGTATTATCCATATAAAATATGCCAACTTTCTTTAGGTATTTTTCTACTAAATTAATATTTTCATCTTTTCTGCCACTTGATCTCAAATAAGCAATTGTTTTATCATCAACGGGAAAAAAACCCATAGTTGCTCCATATTCAGGAGACATATTGGCAATAGTGGCTCTATCTTCCAAACTTAATTCCTTTAAGCTTGGGCCATAAAATTCAACGAATTTTCCGACAACGCCGTGATTCCTTAATATTTGAGTAATAGTTAACACGACATCTGTTGCCGTGATACCGGGTTTTATCTCTCCAATTAATTTCACTCCCACAACTTCAGGTAAAGGCATGTAATAAGGTTGCCCTAAAAGAACTGCCTCTGCTTCAATACCACCCACTCCCCACCCTAAAACACCTAAACTATTAATCATTGTAGTATGAGAATCTGTTCCCACTAAAGTATCTGGAAAAGCGATTTTTTCTCCTTTTACTTCTCTCAAATGTACAACAGAAGCTAAATATTCCAAATTAACTTGATGGCAAATCCCTCTACTAGTGGGAACTACTCGAAAATTATCAAAAACACTTTGAGCCCATTTTAAAAAAAGATATCGCTCGCGGTTACGCTCCATTTCTTTTTCTTCATTTTTTTGAACCGCTTGTTTAGTACCATAAAAATCTACTTGTATTGAGTGGTCAATCACTAAATCGGCAGGTACTATTGGATTTATTCTGGAAGGATCACCTCCGGCTCGCTCCATAGCAGATCGTAATGCCGCCAGATCAACCATCGCTGGGACACCAGTAAAATCTTGAAGCAGCACTCTAGATGGAATGTATGGAATTTCTATTTTAGTTTTATTATTTGGAATCCATTTTGAGAGGGCAATCACATGTTCATAAGTAATAATTTTATCATCTAAATTTCTAACCATATTTTCTAGCAAAATTCGTAGCGAATAAGGTAATCTGGTGATATCACCTAAGTTTAAATCCTTTAACTTTTGAATGTTATAAATTACAGCAGTTCCTAATTTACTCGTTATTTTCTCCTTTAATTTGTTTTTTAATTCAATACCATCCAATTATATCACTTAAAAATTGTAAATATATTAATTTAAATTAGATTAAATTTAATTTTTAATTCTGTTATCTCCTATCTATTTTTATATAATTCTTATCAAGGTCCCCAATATATCGAAGTCTGGGTCTAATGAGTTTATTGTCCGAAAGTTGTTCAATAGCATGGGCAACCCATCCTGCGCTTCTCGAAGCCGCGAATAAAGGTGTAAACAATGGGGTAGGAATTCCAAGAATATGTAATAATCCTGCTGAATATAGATCTACATTAGGATAAAGATTTTTTGTTTTAACCATATAATCAACAAGAACTTCAGTCATTTCAAAGATATTATCTATTTCTCCATGATCAATGTCATGTAAAGGATCTGGAATTTTATCAATGATTTCTCCTTTTTTCCATTTTTCCCAAAAATTTCTTAATAATTCACGTAATATTCGAGCCCGTGGATCCCATGTCTTATAAACGCGATGGCCAAATCCCATAATTTTTTCTTTGTTTTCTAACTTCCTCATGACAAAAGGAATAATATTTTCTTTTTTCTTAATATCCTCTACCATCATCCGCATTACACGCTCGTTTGCACCTCCATGTAGGGGGCCTCTTAATGTACCGATTGCGCTTGTTATCCCGCTATAAATATCTGATAATGTAGAAACTGTTACTCGACAGGAAAATGTTGATGAATTAATAGAATGATCAGCTTGGCATATTAAAATTTTATCGAATGCACTTTCAAATTCTTTACTAGGTTCTCTCCCAGTCATCATATAGTAATAATTTGCAGCATGAGAGAGTTCTTCAGATGGTTCTACTAAAGGTAAGTTAGATTGGATTCTATGTGAAAATGCTAAAACTGTAGGAATTTTTGCTATTATTCTAATTCCTTTTCTAATATTAGCCTCTTCAGAAAAATCATAATCATCGGGGTCATATAATGATAAAGCGGAAACAGATGTACGGAGCAATTCTATCCTAGTTGTGTTTCTTGGATAACTTTTTAAAATAGTTAGAATATTATCTGGAATATTTCGCTCCCTTACTAATTGATCTTTAAAGGAATTAAATTGACTTTTAGAAGGTAATCTGCCATAAATTAAAAGGTAGGCTACTTCTTCGAAGTTTGAATTTTTTACTAAATCCTCGAGGGCATAGCCTCTATAATATAATTTACCATGTATTCCGTCAATGAACGTGATCAAACTCTCATCAACATATATTCCCACTAATCCTTTGTATGTTTTAGACCGATCCAGTTCACAAAGCTGGGGCTCTTCTTCTTTATAATCATCGCACACAAATGAATCTGTTGTTTCACATTTACTTGGATTTTGACTCATAATTGATAACCTTTTTGTATATTTTTCAAGATAGCTTACCTTTAATTTACCTAAGTTGATATTTAATTCTAATTTTTATAAAAAATTAATACATATAATGGGTAAAAAAGAAAAAAAATTAAACTAAAATATCTGATGTTATTTCTTTCAAAGATTTAACACCTGTCATTTTCATTGCTTTCGCTAATGTTTGTTGCAAAAATTCCATTTGTAATCTTACCCCTAATATTCCAGCACCAACAGCAGCTCTTACTATATCTCTTCCAATCAAAACTGCATTGGCACCTAATGCTAGCATTTTTAATACATCATAACCATTTCTAATTCCTCCATCCGCTAAAATCATAACTTTATCTTTTAATTCAGCCACAATATTAGGGAGTACATCTGCCGTTCCAGGAGTATGATCAAGTACTCTCCCTCCATGATTAGAGATTACAATTGCGGATGCTCCTGCTTCAACAGCAGCTAATGCATCTTCGATAGACATAATTCCTTTAATAATAACTGGTAATGAAGTTGATTTCACTAATTCCTTAAGGTCTTCCATACTTTTGCGATAAATAGGTTTATCATATTTCGCCATTGCATATGATCCACACCCATCAACATCTATTCCTACAGCAATAGCTCCGGCTTCCTCTGATTTCTCAAAAAACTTTATAATGATCTCTTGATCACGAGGTTTAATAATTTTAACTCCCCATCCATTTGCTTCAGCTATGGCGTCTATTCCCCAAGTATTTTGTAATGAATATGTATAAGAATCTCCACGCCAGCCTACCGTTCCTGCTTCTTTACATCCTAAAACAACTGACTTACAAAATTCTTTTTCGGAAATTACATTTTCACCTCCAAAGC
This sequence comes from Promethearchaeota archaeon, assembly GCA_048941265.1. GTDB lineage: Archaea > Asgardarchaeota > Lokiarchaeia > Sigyniarchaeales > SOKP01 > LW40-45. The sequence goes on along the minus strand of JBHLNT010000050.1, from coordinate 2,299 downwards.
TATTTACTCCAGCAACACTAGCTCCCATAATCGGCATTGATAGTTCTTTGCCAAAAAAAAAAAATTTTGTATCAGCTTCAAAATCAGGTCCAATTACCCTCATTTTAAGAAGAAGTTTTTTTAAAGCAAGAAAATTATTATGAAAGCTTGAACCGCTCCCTACTCCTCCAATTCCCAGAGGTTCTCCATAACTATGCCCCTGACATAATCTTGTATCTAATCCGTCGCAATTTCTATAAACTCCACAGATGCCTTTCAATTTTTCCCGTGCCTTCTCTCGGACATCTAAAAGTGTTAAATCTTCTGTCAAATTTCGTTTCACCCTAATAATTAAACCATTCTTTTAGGATCTAATAATTTATCTAGATCCTCTTTAAATTCCAAACCCATTTCTATTATAACTTCTTTTATTGTTTTTCCCTCTTTATATGCTTTCTGTGCGATTTCCGAACATTTGTCATAACCAATATAAGGATTTAGATTTGTTACTATCATTATGAGTCTTTCTAATTGAGATTTTATTTGAATCTGATTTGCCTTCAAATTTAATAGACAATTATCTATGAATGATTGAATACCATTACTTAAAATCTGAATTGAATCAAGGAGATTATATATCATAAGAGGTTTACAGACGTTAAGATCTAATATACTCCCATATGCCTCACCATAAGACATAATAGAATCATTTCCAATTACTTGAATACATACTTGAATAAGTGCTTCTGATTGAGTAGGATTAATCTTTCCTGGCATAATAGAAGATCCGGGTTCATTTTGAGGTAAAATTAATTCAGAAAGCCCTGCCCGAGGGCCGCTACCCATCCATCTGATATCATTTGCCATTTTTATTAACGAAAGTGCTAATTGTCTTAATGCAGCACTTACATTTACAAGTGTGTTATGAGAGGCTATCCCCTCAGCTTTTATGGGATTTAACTTTATAGAGAATTTAGTAATTTCAGCTAACTTTTTAACGACTATTTCGGCAAAATCTTTATGAGCATTGATTCCAGTTCCTAATGCAGTCCCTCCTAACGGAATATAACATGATTCATCGAATGTTTTTTGAAGTCTTTTTTCATTCATCTCAATCTGCCTTCTATAGACTTCGAATTCCAATGAGAGTGGTATGGGTACTGCGTCTTGTAAATGTGTTCTTCCTACTTTGACTATATCCTTGAATTCTTTGATTTTTTGGTTCAAACTTTCAATTAATTTTTTAATCGCTGGAAAAAGATTTCTCTTCAATAAATGTAGCACTGATAAATGCATAGTGGTAGGGATTACATCATTAGAAGATTGTCCCTTATTTACGTGATCATTAGGGTGAACAGGCTCTTTTTTACCCATAGGAAAACCCATTATCTGGTTTGCCCGATTGGCCAAAACTTCATTCATATTCATATTCGTCTGAGTACCTGACCCAGTTTGGTATAAATCAATAGGAAATTGATCATAATATTTATTTTCTTCTAAAATTTCATTCATAGCTTTAAGCAACGTATCTCCTATGTCCATATCAATTAAATCTAACTCTATATTAGCTAATAAACATGCCTTCTTGACCTCAGCAAGGGAGCGAATAAATATTTCCGGAAATCTTTTTTTGCTAATTTGAAAGTTTTGAATTGCTCTTTGCGTATTTATACCCCAGTAAACATTACTAGGAACATCTAATTCGCCTAATATATCCTTTTCTTTACGAAAATTCTCATCCATTTTTGATCCATTTATCTCTTAAATCCTTTATAGCCGTTCCGGGCATAACACCTTTAGGACACACACGATTGCAAACAAAAAATCTCTCACAAGCAGGTACGCCATCTTGTTTTATAATCTGCGAAACTACTTTCTGTTGCTTTTCTTTAGTTATTCGTGAATCATTTATAAATCTATCTGCCTTTGCGAGCTGAGCGGGTCCCAAATAATTTGCGTTTTTATTACTTACGGGGCATGCCCAGCATAAGCCACATAAAATACAATATACTAATCTCTCAATTGCTTTCATTTGGGATGGAGATTGTTTTGATTCTGGTGCTGTATCGTTCCAATCTCTTACTAAATAAGGTTCAATTTCTCGATAGAATTTCCAAAAGGGATCCATATCTACAACTAAATCTTTGAGAACTTTCATGTTGGGTAATGGTTCGATTAAAATTTCATTATCTTTATCCCAATCTGAGTGATCCCCAAATTCAAACTCAGGCAAATTGATTGGTTTTTTTGTTGTTTTAAAATTAGATACTTGCACTCTACACGCTAGCATGGGAACTTTATCTATTGTCATTCCACAAGA
>JBHLNT010000235.1:0-6000 GCA_048941265.1 Promethearchaeota archaeon | reverse complement strand
CAATTACTCAAGAAAAAATGTATCATGAATTCGAAAAAGACTTTAAAAACCTTAAAGAGAAAGGGACATTAATATACGAGAAAAATAGAATTAAAGGAACTAATTATAATAATCCGATGATGGAAATAGTTCGTGAAAATACTGAAGCAATGAAAAATATTGTGGAGCAACTAAAAAATATTAATTACACTCTAAAAAATATGTCTCTTGGAAGTGCTAATTATGTTGCACCCTCTCCGCTAAGAAGAGGTCCTCCACAGAGAGGAATTGAAAGAATAAGAAGAGAAAATGACGCTCAATCAAGTCTAGTTATACAACCTCAAGCTCCATTTTTACCAGAATTAAAATCCATAATGCAAGATCCCGAAAAATTTAGAAGCTATTTAAAACCAATGTCAGAAGAAGAACTTAATATAATTCAACTCGATGATGATGTATTAGAGGAAAAACAAGAATTAGCAATTAAAAGGCAAATTAAAAGATTAGAAAAGGAAAAACCGAAAAAATTACTATTAGAAAACTTAAAGGCACCACAATAAGATTCGAATTTTGCTTTAATTAAATTTCTTTAATTAAAACCTAAATCTTTAATTTTTAAGATAATTAGATAATACTATTAATAATTAAAACTTAAAAGGAGGTCTCCGAAAATTCTTCTCAATTACTTTATAGGCACAGCAGGTTCAGGTAAATCAACAATTACGGGTGAACTTAAGGAATATATTACTAATAGGGATCCTGAGATTTCGGCAATAACAATAAATTTAGATCCAGGAGTAAGAATTATTCCCTATGTTCCAGATATAGATATTCGTGATTTCATAGTTTTAGAAGAAATAATGGAGGAGTATGGCTTAGGTCCTAATGGTGGTATGATTTTAGCAAGTGACCTAATGGTGAATTATTTGGATGAACTACGAAATGAAATTGATGATTTTAATCCAGATTGGGTGTTAGTAGATACAGCGGGTCAATTAGAGCTATTTGCTTTTAGAGAAACGGGGCCTCTAATTGCAAGCTCATTAGGATTTGGTGACATACAAAAGTCAGTGTCATTTCTCTTTGATTCAAATTTTGTTCTTCGCCCAAATGGCTTTATTTCAACCCTGTTATTAGCAGCATCTGTACAATTCCGATTTAGAAAAATCTCTCAGATTAATGTCCTTTCTAAGATGGATCTCTTAGATGATGACCAGATAGATTTGATTATTAATTGGTCTCAAGATTTCAAAACTTTAGAAGAATCTACAAATGAAAGAGAAAGTGGATTAATAAGAGAATTATCAATGAATTTATCAGAAGTTTTTATTCAAATGGGATCGACAGCAGAGTTAATTCCTTGTACAATAAAGAGGGAAGATGGGCTGGATTTATTATTTGGCTATTTGCAAAGAGTTTTTGATTCTGATAAATCCAAATACTATTAATATAGAAATAAAATCTGAAAATTTAAGTAAATTACATTAACTTTATTAATTTAATATATTTATTATTGAAAATTTAGTTTATAACAAGCGATAAAATGAAAATTATTGGTCCAATTGCAGGTATAGGCTCACGTTTGCGCCCTTTTACATTAAGTAAGCCAAAAGCGTTTATTAGTATTGCTGGAAAAACGGTCCTTGATCATATTTTAATAAGTTTTACTAACACATTTGAAGTTGAAACTGAATTGATTCTTATTGTTGGATACAAAAAAAGACAAATAATCAATTATATTACCGAAAACTATAATGATAAATTTAAATTAACGTTTATCGAACAAGTTCCAAGAGGATATAAAGACAATGTGCCATACTATTGGGGATTAGGGGAAGCAGTTCATTTAGCTCATAAAAGATTTAAAAAAAATGATTTTAAAACTAAAGAAGACGATAAGAGAGAAGGTTCTCTAATTTTTCTTGGAGATATGATCATACTTGATGAATATTCTTATATATTGTATCGATATCATGAATCTGACGTTGATGGGATAATAACCGTTATGAAAGTTCCTAAGGAAGAAGCAAGTTCTTATGGTATTGTAATCACTGATGAAAATAATATCATTAAAAACTTAGTAGAAAAACCAAAGAATTTTGTTTCTGATTTAGCAATTGCTGGAATATATGCATTTTCACATTCAGCCACAATCGCGCTTTTTGATAAAATTAAGAAATATTTAGATAAAAGAACTGAAAATTCTAAGGAAGTCTATATGACCGAGAGTTTACAAGATTTAGTAGATAGTGGATTTAAAATTGCAGCTATTGAATTGAAAAAAGGGATTCTTGACTTTGGGAGACCTTCTGAAGTCCTAAAAGGGAACAAATTTCTTTTGGATCATCAATCAATTGTAAAGGAGGATTATCAAAAACTAAATATATCAATTGAGAAAAGTTTTATTAAAAATCCAAATTTCTTTGGTAAAAATACAAAAATAATAAATTCTGTCATTGGTCCCCATTGCTCAATAGGTAATGATTCGATTATTGAAAATTCCATATTACAGAGTTGTGTTATTGAAAATAATGTAAAACTCAAGAATATTATCTCTGAAAATTCTATAATTGGAAGTAACGTAATTATCGAAAATATTATCAAAAATAATCTTATAATTGGAGATAAGAGCGTTTATTGATTAATAGAAAATTATTTTTCTCAAAAAAATAGGTATAGATTTCGAATTTTTTAATAACTTCAGCAAAACTTTAATTATAAAGAGGTCAAATTATTAACTGATAGACATTTTTTATTTTTTTATAGATCTACACAAGTTAATATACGGAGAGATGGATTGATAATGCCATATTACATCGCATTTGACAACTCGCATAAGGAAAGAGCTAGGTTGGATGAGAACTTTACTGAACTGAGAGATTATTTAAACGAAAATGATTTCATTTGCTATAATTTTCTTGAAACTCCTGTCACTCAAGAGTCTTTAAATCCATTTGACATATTAGTAATTGCATGCCCCGACTTTTCTAAATTTTCCCATATTGAATTAATGGAAATAGTTAATTGGGTAAAAGAAGAAGGAGGCGGTCTGCTTTTATTATCTCATGCTGGTGGTGATCGTGGACGAAATAGTAACTTAAGTGAGTTATCTGAACAGTTTGGAATTGCTTTTGAGAATGATCAGGTATTGGATGAGGTTAATAACATTGGAATTGAGAATATGCCAATTATCTCCTCTATAAATTTTATACCACCTCATCCCATTACAAATGGCGTTTCTTCTATCTGTTATCGAGCAGGATGTTCTCTTACTGTAATTGGTAGTGCAATTTCGATTGCCACTTCAAATGAAACATCTGAACCGTTTAGTTGTCCTTTGATATGCACTTCAGAACCGAACCGAGGTAGAGTGTGTGCTATTGGGAGTTATGAAATGTTTCGAGATAAAACGGGTGGTGGGTTTCAATATGACGATCATGAGAATTTATCGTTGAATATTTTTAATTGGCTTATTTCCGATTATCGTATGGAATTTACCAAGCAAGGTGAGGAGCATACATTGCCTGTTTCAATTAAACCTGCGCAAACTATAGAAGATATCTCAACCTCAGTAAAGCCTGTTGCTCAAGTTGCTACTCAAATAACTGCAGAAGCTCCAATAAAATTTTCTTCTAAAGCTGAAGTTATTGAAATTTTAAATAATTATCGAAACCAGATCAACGCTATCAAAACAAGTATTAATAAATTGATTGATATAATTTCTGAATCTGCCGAAGAAATCTTTTGTGAGCCCGAAGTTCAAAATATTCAAAAAGTTTCTCCTACAAATCCAGATTTTATTTATGAACCTTATGAAGAAGATGAAGAAGTTAAACGCGATTATTTTGGTATGCAAAATACTTCGGATCTTACTGCATTACCTCCTAGACCTCCAGAACTTCTAAAAAAAGAGGTTCAAGCCAATGAAGATAGCTTTATTAAACCAGTACCCACCCCTCCATCTAATATTAGCGGACCATCTAAACCCCCTAAAGAATCAATAAAAAATCAGAAGAAAACCAAAACACCGAAAAAAAAGACAACCCCAAAGGGGGAAAAAAAAGAAGAAAACAAGGATGAATTAAAAGCAGAATTAGATAGTCTTGAAAGTAAATTAAACTCCGTTTTAAATCTAATAGAATTCATTGAGAAAAAGCATGAAGATGGAAAACTTGATGATAAAACCTATGAAAAACAAATTCAGAAATTACAAAAAGACTTAGATCAGACTAAAAAGCGCATTTCCGAGATAAAAAAATTATTGGACTAACTTTATCTTGAATATCTATTTTTTTTATAATCCAGAAAATACTTTTTATTTTTTTTCCAGACTCAAATTGTATTTGATGTTTCCTTGTCCTAAATAAGATGCGCAATTTTTTAATATTAAAAAAGAGTAATTATTTTACATCCAACTAAATTAATAACGGAATTATCATGACTAGTGAAGAACTTTGTTTTATGTCTGCCTGTGGAATACGGAAAAAGATAAATGTACAGAAATTAAGCTCATTAGAGGTCGCTGAAGTATTAATTGAGAGAATTGAAAAAGTAGAACTTTAATTAAATTTATGGATAGTTATCTTTAACCACTTTTTCTTTTGGTTTTACAGGATGCCCATCTGGGATATATGGTTGAGCATATTTATTTACTATTTCAAAGAAATCTCTATCAGATACACCTTTAGTAATTTTCTTTAACTCTTCTTTAATTATATCGAAAGATTTTTTTAAATCTTCTTTCGAGGTGGATTCATGTTTAACTTTTACTTCATTTACTATCTTTCTTATAATCTCTTCTGGAATATCTAAATCTAACACTTTAATTTTATTTTGTAAGGCATGTATAATTGATTTAGTCCCAGAAAATTTCCCCAAATAAAACTTTCTCCTTCTACCAACAAGTTTAGGATTAATTGGCTCATAAGTTAATGGATGGGCTAATATCGCCGCAATATGAAGTCCACTTTCATGGCTAAATGCATAATCTCCCACAATTGGTTTATATTGGGATAATGGTTTACAAAAGTACCTCTCACAGACCTCACTAAGTTCTGGTAATTTATCTAACTTTATGTCAGTTTTAATGCCGAGACGTTCTAAGATAACAGCAACCTCTTCTAAAGCAGCATTTCCTGCTCTTTCGCCATATCCATTAATACAAGTATGTGGGTATTCACAACCTTCAATTACTCCTGTAATTGTATTAGCTACTGCCAAACCGAAATCGTTATGAGTATGAATGGCTAAATATACTTTTTTTTTTAATTTGTTTAGTAGTTCTTCTCTTAATCTCCTAATTAAGTAAGTAGTTGAATGTGGAGTCAATACACCAACTGTATCTCCTATAACTATTCTCTCTGCCCCCGCTTCTATCGCTGTCTTAAAAACCTTCTTTAAATGTTGAAATTCTGCTCTAGTACCATCTTCAGAAACCCAATTAACTTTAAGCCCGTTATCTTTAGCATAATGAATCGCATTTTTTATTTTATCCAATTGATCTTGTTCTGTTAATTTTAACGTTTTCATGAAAATGGGAGAAACAGGCATGAAAATCACAATTTCCTCAGCATCAGCTTCTATACAAGCATTAATGTCATCTTCTCGAGGTCTTGCAATGGAAAGGATCGTAGCGTTTTTACAATCTTCCTTTATTATTGTTTTTACAATATTTTTCTCGGAATCTGAGACTGCTGGAAATCCCACTGCAATTAACTTCACCCCAATTTCATCCATCATCTTTGTTAAGTGGATTTTTTCATCAAGAGTGAGATAAACTGTAGGGCTCTGTTCTCCGTCCCTTAAAGTCTCATCCCATATGCATGCTTGTTTGGGAAAGTCTATCTTGAATTCTTTTAAAGCAATCTCATTGTAATCAATTAATAGTTTTTTGAGATCTTCTTTAGAGAATTTATAACTCAATTATTTCACCATGAAGTTAGTGATAATTATTAATTATAAAAATATGCGAAACTAAATAAAATAAATTATTTAAATCGCAGAAATTTACGAACGTACAAG
>JBHLNT010000049.1:0-26144 GCA_048941265.1 Promethearchaeota archaeon | reverse complement strand
ATCATTCCCATAGGATACTCATATGTCATATCTGCAGAATAAGCTATGGCATTAAGCACTTCTGGGGTGGTAGTTCCTGTTTGTTCATCATAACAATCGTTACATTTTTCCAAACCAATACAAAGACATAAATCAGACAAACCAGAAGCAACTTCAGCGTACGCCATTCTGACTGTATAACCCCCTGTTGCCCCTCCTGTAGCTACTCTTGTACCTGGCTTATTATTCAATCCAAGATAACTATTTGTAAAAATATCCGGCATGAATTGCCGCTCAAACAGCTCATTATATATTCCGTATACCGCGGATTCTAAGTCTTTATGCGCAATTTCTGCTCCGTTTTTATTAGCATCGCCCAATGCGAGTTTAGTTGCGTCATACGCCAGCTCAAAATAGGTCTTATCCAAATATCTTGCTCTAAAAGGTGTAATTCCTATACCTATTATCGCTACTCTTCTCAATTTATTTTTCACTCAACCTTTTTTTAGATTTTTTTGAATAAAATATAGATAGATTAAATTTGTTATTAATTATATTTTAAAATTGTTAATCAGTTGCAGAAAAAAATCTCAATACACCTAAATAAGATGCTTCTTCACGTTTTCCTGTTTGCACAGGATTAATCAATTATGAAGAAAACTAAAGATATATCTTAATTAATTTGTATTTAATTTTTTTATTTTCATTTCTTATCTTTTGTTCAATCTTATGGTAAACGTAGCTCCCTTATTTCTCCCCTCAGATTCCACCAAAATTTCACCATTGTGAAGATCAACAATATGTTTTGAGATAAATAAACCGAGACCTGAACCTTCAATATCTACATCTAATCCCTTACCATACCGCTCTACTTTCCCAAATTTTTCAAATAACTTTTCTTTTTCTTCCTCAGTTATACCTACTCCCGTATCGCTTATCTGGATTTCGACATATTGGGGATTATCATTTGTGCTTATAAATATTTTTCCTTTTGTTGGTGTATTCTTTATGGCATTTGATAAAATATTATTTAAAACTTGTTCAATACGTAATTTATCAACTTTATGATAAATTATATCAGGCATATTAAGTTTTAAAGAGAGTTGACGATTACTTATTAAAAAAACCATTTCATCAACGCATTCATTGATTATTTCGATGAGATTTTCTTTGTTTATATTTAATTTTAACTTCTGGACACTTAAACTTGATACGTCTAATAAATTTTCAATTAACGATTTTAATCTAAAACAACCTTTATGAATAGTTTGAATCAGAGTATGAATGTCCTGATCAAATTTATTCTTATATTGTTCTAAAAGAATTTCCGATGCCATATAGGTGGATGTCAATGGGGTTTTCAACTCATGTGAGACTCGAGTAATTATATCCTCTCTCATCTCATCAAGTTCCTTTAATTTTTTTACTTCTTCATAAATGAGTTCTTCTGCCTCTTTACGCTTTGTAATATCTATCAAAGTGATGAAATCTGCGGGTCTTCCATTAAATAGTATTGATTTTGAATAATTCTCGAGCCATATTATTTCTCCAGATTTTTTAAATCCCCGATACTGATAATTATTATCTATGTTTTGTTCCCCTCTCTGTTTTTTTTTTATCTGTTCTAAAATAAAAACCCTATCATCAGGATAGAGCGCATTAGCAGCATCTTTAACTTCCCAATTCATCATCTCCTCAATGCTATATCCCCAAATATCTGCATATTTTTTATTTATATATTTGATTTTATTATCTTGAACTATACATATACCCATAAAAGATTGCTCAGTTATAGTTCTAAATTTTTCTTCCGATTCTTTTAATTCCTGTTCTGCTCTTATACGATCTGTAATATCTCTAGCTATAATTACTAGTTTTGTAAAGCTCTTATTTTTTTCAAACAATCCTTTTCCAATTGATTCAAGCCATTTATAGTTTCCATCTTTACATCTAATCCTTGCGATGTTCTTTGTCGTTCCTGTTTTGATTAAATTTTTAAAATCCTGAAAAACATTATTTAGGTCTTCCGGATGAGCAAGTTTAAACATCAAAGTGCCGATTAATTCTTCGGGAGTATAACCTAAAATTCTTTCAAAAGCTTCATTACAATAAATAAATTTTGCTTCATTACTTACAAGTGAAATTATATCATTTGCATTCTCAGAAATCATACGATACATCGCTTCAGATCCTTTTAATTCTTGCTCTGCCTCTCTACGTTTGGAAATATCCTTCCCAAAAGCGGCAATTACGGGTTTATCTTTAAATTTTAGTTTGACCAAAGTAACTTCTATGGGATAAGTACTTCCATCTTTTCTTTTATGTGTTCCCATTGTTTCAACATGTTCTCCAATCGCAAGTTTCTCCCAATACAATTCTCTATGCTTCATCGGGATAATTTCAAGAGCGATTTCAGTAATATTCATTTGAAGTAACTCTTTTTTCGAATAGCCCGTCATTTTTGCGGTTAAATCATTTACCATTAATATAGTTCCTTCAAGGTCGGTAATTGCCATCATGGGAACTGCTTTTTCCAAAATGATTCTAAAGCGTTCCTCAGACTCTTTCAATTTTTTTTCAGCTAATTTTTGTTCAGTTACATCCTCTCCCATAGCTCCAAAAATTTGAATATTACCTCTTTGATCTAAGATCGGGAAAATCGTTAATCGAAAACATTTATCTATATTAGGATATTCTGGAGAAAAAGAGTGTAAGTTATACCATACTTCAGGTAATTTCACTATTTCTCCATTTTTAGCTCTTAATAATTCATTATAATATCCTGCCTTGTTAATTATAGGGTCATTGAAGAGAGAATAGTCATCAGGAGGGATAATTTTAAAATAATCTATAAATGCTTTATTTCTTCTAATATTATGTCCATTAGTGTCGATTATAGAAATAGCATATGGATTTAAATCAATAAAATTATTAAGTATTTTTCTCTCTCTTTCTAATGACTCCTTTGCATGTTTTCTCTCAGTTATATCCAAAATAATCCCTTGATAATGAGTTATTTCACCAAAAGAATTCCTTCTAATCCAAGTTCGATCATCTATCCACCTTATTTTACCTGATTTTGCTAAGATTCGATATTCTTGAACAAATTCTTTTCGTTGTTTTTCTTCACTATATTTAGAAACTTCTTTCATAACTCGCTCTAAATCATCAGAGTGAATAATATCAGTATAGGATGTTTTTCCAGAATAAAAATCTTCTGGCTCATATCCAAATTGTCTAACATTCTCACTCACGAAGTCTACAGGCCACCCTTCAGCATTACGCCAAAGAAATACTACTGCTGGACTATGATTAATAATATGTTCTAAATTTTTAAGTTCATGCTCTCGTTCTATTAGTTTTTGTTCTGTTTTTTTGAGTTCATTAATATCGACTCCTAGTCCTACGATGTGTAATTCATCATCTATCATTATTTTCTTTCCATACCAATAGTATGGTGTCGAAGTTTTATTTTTAGATATGAGATTTGCCTCAATATCACCTTTTCCAACAGATATTACTTCTTTAATTTTATCTGAAATTTTTTGTTTCTCAGGCTCATCAAAAAAATCAGTTGGCCTTAATTCCCTAAATTCTTTGGATGTATAACCTGAAATTCTCTCAAAATTTTTATTCCATATCTTATATTCCCCCTGTTGATTAAATAAATAAAAAACCCCAGGCAATCCATTAATTGTATCCCTATAGAGATTTTTTTCTTTTTTTAATTCTTTCTCAGCTTCTCTCCTCTCCGTAATATCCATAAAAGCATGATGGGATGCAGGTCTTCCTCTATATTGTATAAGAGAAGCATAAACCTCGACGATCCTGATTTTTTTATCCTTCTGAATTATTCGACATTCATATCGATTTGTTACAGGTTTTCCTTCCATGAGTTCTTTATGGCGATTTAAAACATAGTACCTATCCTCAGGATGTATTAGTTTAGTAGTTTCTTCTACTGAGAAAGAGAGTATTTCCTTAATGGAATAGCCAAAAAACTCAGCAAAAGTAAGATTCGCAAAGACAATTTTCATATCCTGAATAATTACAATTCCTTGGTAGGAATTTTCTACTAATGTCCGATACTTTTCTTCGGATTGTTTTAACTTTTCTTCAGCAATTTTTTGTTTAGTGATATCCACTGCTGATATTAAGGCGGCTCTTTTCCCTTTATATTCAATTAATACAAAATTCCCATTTATCCATCTTTCCGTTCCATTCTTTGCTATAATTTTCAAAACATGTTTTGTTTCAATCTCTTCACCCCTTTCTAAAGCTTCTCCACTTTCAATAATTAAATTCCTAAAATCAGGGTGAACAAAGTCCCAGAATTTTAAAACGCGAAGTTCAACATTATTATATTCTGTTAATTTTTCTGCTGCAGGATTCGCATAGATACAATTATAATTCTGATATAAGAATATTGCTACATCTACAGATTCAGTAAAAACTCGAAAATTTGATTCGACTTTGGAATCTTCCATTATATTATCCCCTTAAAAGCAAAAAATTTCTTGTATAATTTTGTAATACAAAATTTATAGTAAGATTACTATTTAAATTATAAATTATAATATAAATTTCTTTACAGTATCTCGTATAAATTAATTTTTACAATTTTAAGATTCTACTTTTTTATATAAAGAAATTAACAGATCTCATTAAAAAAACCTAAAAACCTATGAATAAATTTCTATATTATTTTAAATTTAGTTTACATCAAAGACACTAACTTAATATATGACAGAAAACATGTCCAGTTAGTTCGCTTTAATTACTAAAATTTAAAAATAAAATTTAGAAAAAAAACCTATAGAAGTCAATAAATTATTTTTCATCTTTCATAATTAATGAATTTTTTAAATCTTCAGAGAGGGTTCCTAATCTATTTGCAGTAGCAGAAATTTCTTCCATAGAAGCCGTTTGCTCTTCCGTAGATGCACTAATTCCTTCCATTGACGCTGTCGCTCCTTGAATCTTATTAATAATTCTATCTATCTTCTGACCTGTACTCAAGATAGCATTTTTTGATTCTTCAGCCAACTTTCGAACCTCATCTGCCACGACTGCAAAGCCTCTACCATGTTCTCCGGCCCTTCCTGCTTCGATGCTGGCATTCAATGCGAGTAGATTAGTTTGTTCAGAAATATCTGTGATTAATTTCATTATATTACGCAAATCGTCCGTGGACGCCATTACTTCTTGAGTATCCCGAGAAATCACTGAAACTGTTGAGGCAATTTCTTCGGATGAGGCGTTTACTTCACTGGCACTTGCCGCTAATTCTGTGGCGATATTGGAAACATTAATAGAACTTTCTGTTGATTTCATTATTACATTCTCCAAATTAGAGTTAGTTTTAACTATAATCTTGCATGTATATTCTATTAATAAAATTACTACAGTTATCCCTATAGAATATAATATTATTGCCGATATCCATGAATTGTTAAACGTTCCAGCATGAAGGACGGCAATAAACGCAATAAACACCAAAGCTGCACTCATTAGAAAAGCAACTTTATAATGTAGCTGCCGAATATCTCTTTTAAAACGAAAATAAAAATATAACGCAAAGAAGAGCATACATAAACTTAATAATAAAAAATTTAAGCTATTATGATACCCTGTGCTGTTCCAAAGTTCATTATCTTGAAAGATTATTTTTATCACCATTTTTTTTAGTTTTAATTATTTCAAATTCTGGCACTTATAATCAACTTCTTTTTTCTTAAATGTTGATTTATAAAAATTTTATAATTATTTTTTTGTTTAATATGTGCATAAAGTTGATAAATCACACATAAATCAGTAATAATATAATTTGTATTTAAATATATTTTTTTTACAAATAATCTGTGTTATTGTTATAAAATTTAAGAAAATGTAAATTCGAAGGAAAAAAATGTAAACATTTAAATATAAAAATTATCTTTATATATGCATAAAGCCATAATTGTGCACATAATATCATGATTTTACACAGATGAAAAATCATCTTATCACCTTTCTTTCACCTTTGGGGGGATTCAAACCCCCATTTTTTAAAGGTATAATTAAACATAAAAAAACTTAAATATATGTAATATTGAATTATTTTGTATAAAAAAATTTATATTTATTATGGGTGAGAAGTATTTCAGATAAGACAAAGATATCAGAAGAAATTAGAAAAAAATATAAAGAAGAAACAGGGAAAGATGCGTATTGGCGCGGTAAATTGACTGAGAGTTTTAAAAAGTGGCAGAAAGGTGAAAAATTGTATTACACAAACCAAGAGAGAGTATCTTTATATATTCCTGAAGGAGTTAAAGAACAATGGGAAAAATTTGCCAAAAACACTAAATTTAAGACAATCTCGGCCTTAGTTAGAGAAGCTCTGGATTGTTTTATTAAACTTTATCCAAAACTTAAAATTGAACAGAAAGAGGATTTTGATATCCTTTCAGCTCTTTCTTTTGAATTAAAAGAACCGTTAACTTTGATTAAAGTTAACTTACAGATTTTAAAAGAGGTTCATAGCGATAAATTTGATGATAATATTATTCAGATTATTGATACTATTTTGGAGTATTACCAAAACCTTGAAAATAAGATCATTGATTATTTAGATAGCCCCAAAATCGAACAACCTAAATTTATTGAAACAGAAAGTACACAATATGATATTTTCTTTGTAGAGGATGATTATGAAACGCGCAAGGTTCTGATCAATTATTTTCATACTAAAGGAATTTCATGTAAAGGAATAGTTGAGGGCTCTAGTGTATTTAGTGAGTTGAGGATAAATATCCCAAAATTGATACTTCTTGATATTTTATTACCAGGTATGAGTGGGGATGATATAATGAGAGACCTTAATTCAGATAAAGAGTATAACAAAATTCCAGTATACTTCATTACCGCAATACCCGAGTATAAAGTAAAAAAAATGGCAGAAGATCTAGGAGCAACAGGATACATATTAAAACCCTTTAGCTTGAGTGACTTCGATCAAATCATCACGTACATAAAAAAGGGAAAATAAGCCCTTATTTTAATAAATTCCTTTCTTTTAAGTGTGGCATCCAGATTTAGTTGTGAAATTCACACTGTAAAAAAATCTAAAAGTGATGATGATGGTCATGATCATCATCAGCGTCAGTATGAATCTTTTCAACTCCAAATCCTTTACCTTGTCCGGGAGCACATAGACTTTCTCCTCCTTCCAATGTCCCATCAATGATTTTCTTAATAACTTCATCAATCGTTCCAGTTATGCCCATAATTACGTCTATACCGTATTGCTGAAAAAACCCTATAGCGCGATGTCCCATTCCTCCTGTAATAATGCAGGATGCTCCTTGTTCACTGATGAATTTAGGTATACTCCCCACGGTATGTCCCGGATTAGGAAGAACCTTTTTATCCACCACATTATTATCCTCAAACTCTACAAATGTAAATTCTGGTGCCCTTCCAAAATGAGGACAGACTTCCCTTGAATCTGTACTTATTGCAACAATCATTTAAAACATCATTTTTTTTATTAAGTTCTAAGTGATAAATATGATTTATAATATTTTAATTTAATGAATAATTATTCATAAATTTTAAATTTGAAAATTCACTATATTAATATAAAATAAAAATGGTATTTAAAAAATGAATAAAGTCATAGGGATTCCTTCAGATGGTCCGGAACTATCAGATAATATTTCTGAACATTTTGGACATGCGAATTATTTTGTTGGAATAGAAATAGACGAGAACAATAATTATAAAAAATTATTTTCTTTGCGCAATGAGGGGCATGCTGGTTGTATGGAGCCTGTCATGAATATGAAAAATAGAAGAGTTACAGATATGATTATTGGAGGTATTGGAGGCCGACCCTATAAGGGATTTTTGCAGGTTGGGATAAATCTCCATCAAGGGATATATGGAACTTTAAAGGATAATGTTGAATATCTATTAGGTGGTAGATTAATACCATTAGCTGGAGCGAGTTGTGGAGAAAATTCCCCTCATCAGCATGAATATTCTTAAAAAATTTAAAATAGTATATTGTAAAAAGGAGGTTAGAATAAAATGGTAATAATAGCTGTTCCTTCATTTGGAGATGGAGGATTGAATTCTCTCATGAATCCTCGGTTTGGACGCTGTGATACGTTTACTTTTGTCACAATCGAGGATAAATCTATTAAGGAGGTAAGAGCTGTAAGTAATATGGCTGCAAATGCTATGGGGGGAGCAGGGATTCAAGCTGTTCAAACTATAGGAAACTATGGTGCTAAGGAAGTGATTGTAGGAAATCTTGGTCCAAATGCGGCTCAATCACTGGCGGCTTCTAATTTTAAAATCTATCAAGCCCCTAATAGGCAACTCACTGTAAAAGAAGCCATCGAATTATATATTGAAGACAAATTATCTCTGATGAGCGAAGCTAATGTTGTTTCCCATTGGGGAATGGGAGGTGGGCGAGGTATGGGAGGCGGCCGAGGAATGGGCGGAGGACGTGGTATGGGAGGAGGGCAAGGAAGAGGTCGAGGACCTCAGTTCTAATTAATTTGACGCAAAATCAACGAAATCTAAACATAGTGTTGCAAAAAATATGGTGAATAGACCTAAAATCATCTGTATTACGGGAGGTAAAGGAGGAACCGGTAAAACTTTAGTAGCTGTTAATATCGCTACGATGTTTAAAAATGAGGGTAAAAAAGTTTTATTAATTGATGGAGATGTTGAAAATCCTAACACTTTTTTATTATTAGGCGGTTCATTGGAAAATAGAGAAGAAGTTCCTTTTTTTAAACCGAAAATTAATGAAGAAGAATGTACAAAGTGTGGCTTATGTGCAGAAAATTGTACTCCTCATGCGCTATTACATATTAAAGATGCATATCCGATTCCAATATTAGCAGTGTGTTCAGGTTGTAGATTATGTTATAAAATATGTCCAGAAGACGCAATTGAGGAAGATTACAAAACAGTCGGTTGGACTTATTCTACATTCGCAGATGGAATTTCCCTCTTAATTGGAGAATTAAAACCATCTGAAGCTCGTTCTGCGTCTGTAGTGGAAGTACTTATGAAAAAACTTTCTAACATTATAGAAAATGATCCTACAAAGTTCGATATAATTATTTTAGATACTGCTCCTGGTGCGCATTGCGATGTTGAATTATTAATTGATAAGGCAGATAAGGTAATACCGGTTACGGAACCCACCAAATTTGGTAAGTTAGATCTATTGAGAATTATTGAGCTAATTAGTTTATTAAACAAGGATTTTCAGGTTATCATTAATAGATCATCATTATTGGGGTATAAAGATCAGTTTATAAAAGAATTAAAAGATATGAATATCCAAGTCTTAGGTGATATCCCTTTAGATGATGATATTGTTAATTCTTATTGTCAAGGGAAACCATTGATGAATGAAAATAGTGAATTTAAGGGTGGAGCAGGATATAACGCATTTCAAAAAATTTTTGAAAATTTAGCATTTTGGTTAGATTCAAAAGGAGACTAAATATGGACGATCAAAAAAAAAGTGTTGGAATTATTTCGGGTAAGGGGGGAGTAGGTAAAACCTCGCTTACGGCATCATTAGCAAATTTAACTAAGGACGATGTTCAAATTAAATCAATTGTATTAGATTGCGATGTAGATGCTCCAAATTTAGCCTTAATTCTCCCTGCTAAATCGAATGATGAAATAAAAACTGTTGATACATTTACAACCTTAAAAGCTGAATTTTTAGAAGAAAAATGTGTTAATTGCAAAAAATGTATTGACGAGCATTTTTGTGAATTCCATGCTTTAAAATGGAATGATATAAATGAAATCCCAGAAGTTGATTATTTATCATGTGAAGGCTGTGGAGCTTGTAAAGTATTATGTCCAGAACATGCTTTTCAGATAAATACTGTAAAAAGTGGACAAATTATTTATTATCAATCACAACTCGGTATCCCACTCGTCTATGGTAAGACCAGAATTGGGAGTACAACATCAGGAAAGCTAGTTTCAGATGTAAAAGAATATACATCTGGAATTGAGAAGTTTGAAGAAAGTAATTTAATTTTAATTGATGGACCTCCTGGTATCGGCTGTCCTGTAATAGCAACTATTTCAGGGTTAGATTATGTAATTGCGATAACTGAACCTACCCCTTCGGGTTTACATGACCTAAACAGAGCAATTGAAGTCGTTCAGCAATTTAAAATTCCCTTTGGAATTGTGATTAATAAATTTGACTTGAAAAGTCCCTTTCAAGACCAATTTAAGAAATTTATTGATGAGACTGGTTATAATGTTCTTGGAAGAATTCCATATGATTTAGCAATTCCAAAAGCAATGTCATTTGCAAAAACAGTAATAGAATACGCTCCAGATTCAAAGGCAAGCTTAGCAATTAAAGAAATTTATAAAAATCTGAAGGCCATCTTATGGAATAATTCAATCCACTAAAAACATTATTTTAGATAATTTCTCTTTCAAAATAATAAACATTTTCGGAATTGCATTTAACACACTTTACTTTTCTATCTCTTGAGGCATTCCGATCTTCCCATTCATGATCACAATTCAAGCACCCATAGCCAATAAAATTTGGTTTAACATCAAAATTGCCACCCGAGACTTTAATTACTTTTCCTTCAATTAATGCTTGAGTAATTTTTTGATGAGCAACATCAAGGATACGTGAAAATGTGGGTTGACTAATACCCATACTATCAGCTGCTCTTTCTTGAGTTAGTTTTGTATAATGTTTAAGTCGCATAGCCTCAAATTCAGCAACAGTTAAAAATACACAGTTTGCCATTTGCGGCTCTATATTGGAAAAATATAAGTTGTCCGGTGTTTTAAGTACCCATTTTCTTCGTGTCCTTCTTCCCATATTTATCAGATGTATCTTTTTTTCTAGGATTTATCTTTTAATGAATCAATATATAATTAATAATAACTATTCAATAAAATTTTAATAATTAATTATTCAAAATGAAATAAAAAAGTTCTCGCTTAAAATTTCTTCACTTATGAAGAAAAGTTGATAGAAAAAAAAAGATGTTAACTTTTTAATTATAAAAAAAAAAAAGATTAGAATTAATTAAGTTCTAATTTGTACCTTAGGTGTAATTTTAGATGCCCCTCCGAAGTTCGTAATGACAGGACAATGATTAAAAACTTTATCCATTAATTCATTAATTTTTTCTTCAGAAGCATCTGCTTTAATTCGGATAACTGGCTCTAAGTTATCATATCCAGCAATTTTGGAGTCGTCAATCCCGAAAATAGCTCCTAAATTTATATGACCGCGTGAGAATACTTTTAATTCTTCAATTTTGATATCCATTATCTTAGCCCAAAATTTAGTAACTGCTATGATACAAGCTCCAATTGAGGATAAGATCACCAATAAAGGAGAAGGTCCTTTATTTGTACCGTCTAATCCTCCAGGGGCATCAATTAGCAGTTTAAAGGGCTCTCCTCCAGGATTTCCCATAGTACACATGACTTGCATACCATCAGAAAGCATTTCACATTCAATATTGAAATTCTTCTCCCCATTTGCCCAATCTGCTTTAATAGCTTCATACGTTTCTTTAAAACTTGGCATAGTTTTTCACTTTTTTTGTTTTTAACAACTTTTTAAAATTTAATGTTGTATATAAATAAAATTAATTTTGATTTATAAATTGAATGATTATTCATTAAATTTTAAAATTATGGTTAACTTTTTTTAAATAGAATTAAAAGAGATTGAAATAGGTTGAATTGTAATGGGAAATGAAGAAATTACGGAAGAATCTGTAAAAAAAGCAATGTTAGATGAGCGAATGGAAAATATTAAAAAAAATATGGAAAAAATTAAGCATAAAATTGTGATTATTTCCGGCAAAGGAGGGGTAGGTAAAACGACCGTCGCTGTTAACCTCGCTATAAGTTTAGCCAGCATAGGTTGCAGAGTTGGAATTTTGGATGTTGATATTACGGGACCGAATGTAGTAAAAATGTTAGGAGTAAGTCCAGAACTAAAACCTAGTGTGGACCCTGAAGCCAAAAAATTCTACCCCGTTATAGGGCCATTAAACATGAAAGTAATGAGCATGGCGTTTTTAACGTTGAATCCAGACGAGCCAGTTATTTGGAGAGGTCCAATGAAAATGGGTGCTGTCAGGCAGTTTTTAGGAGATGCTGAATGGGAAGAATTAGATTATCTTATCTGTGATTTACCACCGGGTACTTCTGATGAAACGTTAGATATTTTACAACTAATTCCAGACGAGAATGTGATTGTTGTTACGACACCTCAAGAAGTAGCTCTTATGGATGCTCGTAAAACTATCAAAATGTCGATGGTTATGGAGAGAAAGGTGATTGGAATAATTGAAAACATGTCTGGATTTAAATGCCCTCATTGTGGGGAATATATCGATCTTTATCCACCCGGAGGTGCTGAAAAGGCTGCGAAGGATTTTGGTGTACTATTATTAGGTAAGATTCCTTTTGAAGTAGAACTTGGAATCCAAGGGGATAGAGGTTTACCCTTTGTTATAAAAAATCCAAATAGCGAAAGTGCGAAAGCATTTAAGCAGGTTGTAAAACAGATTCAAGAAATAGTGGAGAAATAATTAATTGTTTTTATTATCCATAATTGAGTAATTGAAATATAAAAAAGTAACAGAGAATTTAATATCGCATGTCTGAAGAGGATTTTGATGAATTTGTAAAAAAGCTTCAAAAAGAAATTATTGATAAAGAATTAGAACACTATAATGAATACGTTGTCAACTTATTTCATAATCCGATAAATTGGGGTAAACCATCCGAAGATGAAATAACTGTATGGCATGCTTACGAGGGTTCTTGTGGGGATACTATGAAGTTCTTTTTAAAAATTAAAGATAATATCATCGAAAAAGCAAATTTTATTACAGATGGTTGCGGTGCGACTGTTGCGGCAGGTAGTCAAACAACGCTAATGATTGAGAAAAAATCTTTAGAATTTGCCGAAAGCTTAACTCCAGAAGATATTGATAAAGCATTAAAAGGGTTACCTGAAGATCATAAACATTGCGCTGAATTAGCAGTAAGAACCTTAAAAAGATCGATTGAGAAATACAGATATAATGAGAATGGATAATAAATGAATGAAATAAGGGATCATTTAAATTTTTATGAGCGCCCGTTTTTTATCAATATTGTACTATTATTAGTTAATACTGTTTTTTTTATTTTGAAATTAATTTTCGGAATTCTAACAAACAGTATAGCCCTTCAAGCGGATGCCTTTGACAATTTGACTGATATTATCATGAATATTACTGCTCTTATAGGCATCCTCTTTACTAATAAAAAACCAAATGAAAGATTCCCTTATGGTTATTACAAAATGGAAAATATTATCAGTTTATTATTTTCCCTGTTAATTTTTTTTACCGCATACACGATTATCACCCAATCAATCGTAGCTCTAATGAATTATTTTAGGGGAAATCCTAAAATGATATACCCCACCCCTTTAGTTTTGATATTTCTAATCATTTCATTATTAAGTACTATAGTCATAATGTTGTATCTGAAATTAATTGAAAAGAAAACTAAATCACCAATAATTAAATCTGAAGCAAATGAAAAGTTATTTGATATATTTATTTCCCTCTCTGTTTTTATCGGATTCATAGGAGCACTATTTAATTTCTATATCTTGGATTCGATAATCGGATTATTTATTGCTATTTTTATTATTAAAGGGGGGTATGATATTTTTCTTTCCTCCACGAAAACATTGCTCGATGCGGTAATTGATTTTGAAAACAGAACCGAGCTCATTACTTTAATTGAGAACACTCCAGAAATTAAAAAAATTGATAACATGGGAATTAGATCTTATGGGAGATATATATTTTTGGAATTAGAAATCAGCTTAAGCAAAGAATTCCCGCTTTCCCAAATAAATTTATTCAAAAATAAATTAAGTCATAAAATAATGAACAATTTTCCATCTATATTTAAAATAATAATTATTATTAAAAGTCAGGAAAAAGATATAATTAAAATTGCAATTCCACTAAATAACAATCAAGATTTAAACTCTACAATTTCAGAACATTTTGGAGAAAGCCCATTTTTCGGATTTATAGAATTTGATAAGGGAAAATTCTCAAAATTAGAGGTACTCCCAAATCAATATGCTCAGGAAGAAAAAAGAAAAGGAATATTAATCTCTGAATGGTTGATATTTCATAAGATTGACAAGTTAATTTTAAAAAATAGTCTCAAGAAAGGACCCTCCTTAATTTTTAATAATAATTTGATTGAGGTCTCTCTTACTGAGTTAGATAATATCAATGAAATAATCGATTATGAAAAAATTAATTTGAGAAATAAAAGTTTTGATTAATTTATAGATTTAAAAATTAGCATGAAATATCTTTATGGTCCTGTACCGAGCAGAAGATTGGGAAGATCCTTAGGGATTGATCTTCTTCCCTCAAAAACTTGTAATTATCAATGTATATATTGTCAATTGGGAAAAACCACTTATTTTACGAACACTCGGAGAAATTTTTTTCCAAAAGAAGATATAATCTGTGAAATCAGAGAAGCTATTAATCAATACAAAAATGAATTAGATTATATAACTTTTGTAGGAAGCGGGGAACCCACGCTATATAAAGATATTGAAGACTTGATATTATTTACTAAAACGCTAACTAAAAAGATAGTGTGCGTTATTACAAATGGAGCATTATTATATGATCCAGAAGTTCGCAATGCTCTCATGCCTGCTGATTTAATCTTACCTAGTTTAGATGCGGGAAATGAAAGGGCATTTATCAAAATCAACAGACCCCATCCTTCTATTAAATATAATAAGATGATCCAAGGACTAATAGAATTTAGGAATATGTTTGACGGAAAATTTTGGCTTGAAATTATGATAATGAAAGGAATCAACGATTCTAAGAATGAATTGTTAAATTTAAAAGAAAAAATTGATCTACTAATGCCAGACAGGATTGATATAAACGTACCAATCAGACCACCCGCAGAAAAATGGGTTAAAATGCCTGAAAATAGTATTATTTTCTTATTAAATGAGATATTTGGCGATTATTCTGATATTCATTATCCCGAAATGGGGAAATTTAACTTTTATTCAACGAATTTCGAAAATGAATTTCTATCTATTATCGAAAGGCATCCCATGAGGCAGGATCAAATTATTGAGACTTTTTGTAATCAGAATCTAAATAAAGAAGAAATTTTTCAACGGTTAAAAGTTCTTGAAGATCGTAAAAAAATTGAAAAAATTAAGTATAACAATAATGTTTTTTGGAGGTTAGTAGCTGATTAATCATTATTCCGCACTTGAATTACCAAAAATTACTCCCTGCAGAGACTCTAATATTTCCGGGGTGATATGATGTTCGATTCCGCAACTCAATTCCTCAATTAATGAATGGTCTTCAATTTTTAAGACGGTTGAAAAGAAATTTTTTAAGATGTTATAACAATCTATTGTTTCCTGAGCAACATTTTTACCTTTCTCAGTTAATCTTAATGATTTTCGAGGACTCCAAATAATTAATCCATTTTCTTTTAATTTATGCAACATACCGGTAACAGATGAAGGTTTGACATCTAAATACTTTGAGATTTCTCGGTTAGAACACCATCCACCCTTTTTCTTTTTTGAAATAAAATAAATTGCTTTTAAATAATCTTCGGAACTTTCATTTAAATTACTCATTTTATTTCACACCCTCATATCCGATGTAAATTTAAAAAAAATTATTCAGTTTTTTCTAATTCGTCAATTCTTTTAGATATATCTGCTAATGCTCCTTTTATCCCTTCCATTTCTGATTCTAAATAATCCTTTTCTTGTTTAAGCATTGTTAATTGAGTTTCAGGGGTAGTGGGAGACACATAAGCCGGAGAAGCGATTATAGGTGGAACGTACGATGGAGCCCCATAGCCCCAGTATCCGCCAAATCCTCTGCCCCAACCTCTTCGCCACCCAGGACCTCTCCCATATCCTATGCCTCGTCCCCATCCGCGTCCCATTCCCATGCCTGGTCCTTTTGTGTATCCAGGTGTATCATATCCTGCACAATAGCCTAATCCTCTACCTGTCATTGGACCAAATCCTGCAGGTCCGGTTCTATCTCCTCTTGGCATATTTTATACATCATCTCCTTTTTTTATTTTTTTAATTTTATATTATCCAATATAATAAAAGTAATCTACATATTTAAGATTTGTGAATGATTATTCATAATCAATAAAACCTTTTTATTTATTTGTTTTAGATGATTTTAGAATGAATGATTATTCACTAGGTTTTTAAGTTATAGAAATATATATTATATGTCTAAATAGTGAATAAATATTCATAATTAATTAGAAAATAATAACAAATTTGGAAAGATAAAAATGAGCAAAAAGGGTGCTAAAATTAAAATTGATTCTTATAAAGGCCCACTCGGTTCAATTAAAGGTTTTGAATTCACTACGGGTAAAGTTAGTTATGGAGACGAAACGGAATGGGAGGAAATGGGACCGCATCCAATGCCTCATATTCCTACCTTAAGACCATGGTTCTTTAAATTAATGGAACGATATAAGCCTTTTTATATGCCAATTTGTGATATGTGCTGTTTATGTACTTACGGAAAGTGTAATTTATCAAAGGGCAGAACTGGAGCCTGTGGTATTAATATGGAAACACAGCAGGCGAGAATTGTTGAAATTGCCTGTTGTATAGGTGCATCGTGTCATAGTGCTCATGGTGACCATCTATTACACTGGCTTAAAGAAAAATATGGGAACGTTGCAATAAACTTTGGAAATAATATAGCTGTTGAGATGCCCTGTACCCGATTAATCGTAGGAATGAAGCCGGAAAATTTGGAAGACCTTGAGACTGCTATGGAATGGGTTCATTATACGATAACACATTTATTAGCAGCCGGGCATACAGGTCAAGAATCAAGTTACAAGGATTTTGAAGCTAAAAGTTTTTTAGCAGGATTAGCCGATGCGGTGGGGATGGAAATTGCGGATGCTGCTCAAATTGCGGCTTATGGTTTCCCAATGGGAGATGCAGATGTTCCAATTGTTGAATTAGGCATGGGTACACTTGATACAGAAAATAAAGCTACAATCTTGATGGTCGGACATAATGTTGCCCCAGGAATTGAATTAGTGGATTATTTAAGGGAAAAAGGATTACAAGAAAAAGTGGATGTAGGTGCAATATGTTGTACCGCTCTGGATTTGACAAGATATTTCGATGGAGCGAAGGTGGTAGGATCTCTTTCACGTCAAATGCATTTTATTCGTTCTGGATTAGCGGATGTAGTAATGGTTGATGAGCAATGCGTTAATTTAAGATGTTATGAGCAAGCCCAATTGGTGGGCGCACCATTTATTGCGACAAATGAAAAGAATATGAATGGTTTACCAGATAGAACCGAAGATTCGATAGATTTAATTGTCGACGATCTCGTTAGTGGTAAAGCTAATGGAGTTCTGATCTTAAACCCAATAAAAGCGGGTGCGGTTGCTATTGAAACAGCAATTAAAGTTCATCCCTTAAGAAAACAAAAAAGTGCTGTTCCTGACGAGCAAGGTTGTATAGACATGGCAATGAATTGTAATGGCTGCGGAAATTGCCAGCGTAATTGTCCGAATGATTTACCTCTCGTCGAAGGAATAAATTTGGTGAAGGATGGTGATTTTTCGATGTTATCAGATGCTTTCGACTCTTGTTTAGACTGCGGAAGATGTGAAGCAGAATGCATGAAAGGAGTTTCACCTTTAACACTCATTATGTATGCCGGTCGCGAAAAAATTAGAAATGAAAAGTTTAATTTAAGAGTTGGTCGTGGTCCGATTCAAGATACTGAAATTAGGAATGTAGGAGCCCCTATAGTATTAGGTGAAATTCCTGGAATTGTTGCAATAATAGGCTGTGCAAATTATGGTAAAGATATTCAAGAGTTATACTTAATGGCGGAGGAATTTTGCCATAGAAATTATATTGTAGTGGTTTCCGGTTGCGGAGCAATGGATATCGGTCTTGTAAAAGATGAGGAAGGAAAAACCCTGTATGACAGATTTCCAGGAGATTTCGCTAGAGGGGGCTTAGTAAACGTAGGTTCCTGCGTATCGAATCCCCACATCAATGGTGCTGCATGTAAAGTAGCGAATATATTTGCAAGAAGACCTTTGAGAGGGAACTTTGAAGAAATTGCGGATTATATATTAAATCGGGTTGGCGCATGTGGAGTGGCTTGGGGTGCGATGAGTCAAAAAGCTGCGAGTATTGCAAGTAGTTGTAATAGCATGGGTATACCGGCTATAATCGGTCCTCATGGTGCTGAATACCGAAGAATGTATATAGGTAGGTCCGACGAGGAAGAAACATGGAAAGTATATAATGCTAGAGATGGTACCTCAGGACACTTAGTTGGACCTGGTCCAGAACATCTCTTAACTACAGCTGAATCCATTGAGCAAGCTATTTGTTTAGTTGCTAAAATGTGTTTGAGACCCGCAGACAATACAAAAGGAAGAATGATAAAGTTGTCCCATTGGATTGATTTAGAACGAAAATATAAAGGTGTAGATTTTCCAAACGATTTGGAAAAATTTATTCGCGTAGAAGCAGATATACCAATTAGCATGAAAACAGAAATTGTGGAATATTTAAAGAAAAAAAATTGGCAACCCAAAGAAATTATTGATCCCACCCTACTCAAAAGACTTTGCCGAACATAGTTTTACTTATTAAAACATTCATATAACCTCAGCTTTTAAGGAAGGAATTAATACTTCTATAAAAGAAAAAACTGCGTCAATTGAGAAATTTTATGCTAATACTAACAAATTAGGCAATTTAGCTGAAAAATTGAAAAAATTCGTTACATAAAGAGATTTAGCGCTAATTTTTCTTCTATTTTTAACTTATTTTTTCTTTAGAGAATGCCCAATATGGCTATTCCTAAAGAAACTAAGGTAAATAGAGAAGTAGAGTAGTAAATCTATGCATTAATATTAGAGTTTTTTTACTGTCAAAGATAAGTATTAACTATAAATATTATAGTTTTGAAAGTGAAATTTTAGCATGATTAAAACAAAAATTACCGAAACGTTTGGGATTAAATATCCTATTGTAAGTGCTCCGATGGGTCCATTTTACACTACCGAGTTAACAATTGCAGTTGCTGAGGCTGGAGGGCTAGGAACCTTAAGCCATGTGACGTTAATGGGAAAAAATTCGGTAACCGATATGAAGGCGCAGCTTGAACATGTAATAGAACATACTGACAAACCGTTTGGAGTTAATATAAGAACAGCAAGGGTTCAAACTGATCATAAAATATTGTTAAATAATATTGCAAAATGGCGCCAGAAAGATCCAAAATTGCGAGAACAGTTAATTTATGGGGTAACTAGTGCGGGGGGTTCTAGAGAAGCGAGTAAAATATGGAAAAAAAAAGCTCCTGATTTACAGCATTTTCATGTGGCTCCTGCTCTATGGTTGGTTGATAAAGTAGTTGCAGCGGGCTGCGATGGGATTGTTGCTACGGGGACTGAAGGTGGTGGTCATCAAAGTTATGAAGGTATTAGTACTCTTGTGTTAGTCCAACAAGTAGCCCGAAAGTATCCCGAAAAACCACTAATAGCATGCGGCGGATTTGCAAGCCCAGAAGGTGTGGCAGCGGGTTTAGCCATGGGCGCAGATGCGGTTGCGATGGGAACCCGATTTATTGCCTCAAATCAGAGCGAATTTCACCCTAATTATAAAGCACTTATTCCTCCCGCTACTGCTAGAGATACTATGCTTACCACAGGAGGATTCGGACCGATAAGACTGCTAAAAAATAAATACTGCCTTGAACATGGTAAGGTTGTTTCAAAAGAGGAAAAAATAGAACAAGAATTAGCCTATGATTTAGATGGTTTTTTAGATGATTTACATAAATACATGATTGTGTATACCGAAGGAGATGTTGAAAATGGAGCGATTCCTGTAGGTCAAACAGTAGGATTAATTGATTCATTAATGGATGTGGATGATATAATTACAGGCTTCACTAAAGAAGCAGAGAAAATACTTAAGAATCTGTGTTCAAAAATCTCTTAAAAATTTTATAGGAAAACCTAATTTTCTTTATGCTTTTTTTTTCCATTTATTTTTGAAATATCATAAATTATATATTTTATAAGTATTATCAACTTTAATTGTTTTAAAATTTAAAATCATGAACTCAGTTTCGGAGAATTTACAAAAAAAGTTCAAGGAATTGTCCAATATTACCTACACAGCGGTAACCGATCTCTCAAAATGTGTTTCATGTGGTACCTGCGTGAAATATTGTCCCTTAAACATAAGGATTTTTAATTCTGAGGGAAAAGCAATCACGATAAAGACAAATAAGTCATGTGGAGGTTGTTCTGTATGTTTTAAACGCTGTCGTCAAGATGCTATTAGTTTACTTTCAATCAACAAAAAATCTAAATAGAGATGACATGATTTTAAAAAGGTATCAAAATAAAAATTCTTTAAAAAAAAAGAGTTAATAATGATCTTATTTGCCATATTTTGCCTTATATAATGGATCTGCTTCCTGCAAAGCTCTTCTTTGAACCTTACCAATTAGATTTTTAGGAATTTCTTCTATAAACTCAATCAATTTTGGTACCTTCCAATAAGTCATGTTTTCATTAGCCCATTCTCTCAAATCTTCTTCGGTTATTTTGCCAATATATTCCGATTTAATCGATATCCATGCTTTTGCAATTTCTCCCACCTCAGCATCGGGTAAACCAGCAACTGCAGCTTCTGATACTGCTTCATGCTTCATCAGCAGAGTTTCAACTTCCGTCGGAAAGACGGAACGCCCGGCGACTTTAATCAATTGTTTCTTTCTATCCCGAATTGAAACACATCCATCTTCCGTCATAAAACCGATATCACCCGTTCGGAGCCACGTACGACCATCCCATATTTTTAATGTATCAGCAGTATCTTCGGGTTTGTTTAAATACTCTTTCATTACCTGAGGTCCGCATACGCAGATTTCTCCGGTATGCTCCTCTCCGTATTTCGACCCAAGTAGTCCATCAGCAATAGGACCAGCCTCAAAATCGTCGGGTTCGAAGATTGCCCAATCCGTACCCGGTATGGGCATTCCAACTGTGCCGACCGGATTTTCACCGAATAAACTGTTCACACTGGAAACGCAAGTAGTCTCGGTTAATCCATATCCTTCTACTACCCTACCTCCTGTTCTTTCCTGAAATTTTACTTGCACTGGTCGGTGTAGGGGACCTGCACCTGATACGCATAATCTCAGCTTTCCCGAAAGATTTGAATATGGACTAAGATCAGGAAAATCTGCAATTCTTTTAAAAAGAATTTCAGCTCCAGGATAAGCAAATCCTTGAGGTACGGGCATGTCATTAATTATTTGAAGTAGTTCTTCGGTAGGCGGTGGTCGTGTAAATAATAGCATCCAACCTCCTAAAGTGATAGCTGCATTCATTACAGCTGTTATTGCAAAGGCATGAAACATAGGTAATACTCCGATAGCTCCCATACCGGGCTGTTCCCCTCCAAATACTAATCTTACCTGCACAGCATTACAAACTATATTAAAATGAGTTAACACCGTTGCTTTAGGAACTCCGGTAGTACCTCCAGTCATAATATATGTACCGGTATCTTCTGTGGGATCAATCTTCACATTGGGAACGTTTGGTTCGGCTGTTAAAAGCTCATAAAAATTATAAGATGGTTCAAAATCGATTTTTCCTTTCCTTATCTTCCGGGTTTTGCGAGCGATAAACTCATCAAAACTTTTTGTTCCAGAAACTAAGTCTGCTACATTAGTATAGATGATTAGCTCAATATCAGTTTTATCGATAATAGGTTTGACCAATAGCTCATACATGGCTTCTAAAGTAATTATAGCTTTAGCCCCTGTCGTTTCGATATGGTGTAATACTTCAATAGGCTTGTAAGTAACGTTAATACCGGTTGGAATGGCTCCTATTTTCGCACATGCGTAAAAGCATATAGGATACTGAAAGCAATTGGGCATAAGCAGTCCTACGACATCTCCTTTTTTAATTCCGAGATTATAAAGACTAGTAGCGACTATGTCCATTGCTTTTCCGACCTCTCCATAAGTCATCCAGGAGCCAAGATAAAAAATTAAATGATCATTAG
The DNA here is from genome assembly GCA_048941265.1 of Promethearchaeota archaeon. GTDB lineage: Archaea > Asgardarchaeota > Lokiarchaeia > Sigyniarchaeales > SOKP01 > LW40-45. Next base: position 3,925 of record JBHLNT010000049.1, on the reverse strand, counting down.
AATATTTCTTACGTTGCCTATCAAAGAATTCGCCTAATGTGATTTTCTCAAAATCATAGTTTTTAGGCACGTTTTCTGGCCACCATTTTTTAAACCATGCTTTATCTTCATTTATTTGCCATTCTTTAGCCATATTTAAAGACATTTTAATCACCTTGTATATTTTAATAAGATATATACAATTTTTTTGGATAAAATTCTTGAATAATAATATTACTAGTTTCATATTTAAGATTTTAACAAACATCTATATTTCTGATAGTGAATATTAGGTAAAAGAGGAAATTTTCCAATCTTACATGATGGAAGAGTTTAGGGATAAGTTCTTGATTTTTAATTTAATATCGGTTTTAGATTCAATAATTTTTTGTATATAGTTTGAAATCTCCTCACGTTTATGAATACTTGAGGGCACTGGCAGGATAACTTCCATTATTCTATTACCTATTGTTGCAATTGTTCCTTGTATGAAGGTTATGGCTTGAATTTGTTTTTGGACGATATCCAAATTTAAAAGGTATAATAATAAATATGGATTGATTGCCTCCTTATTTTCTTGGAGTTTAAATTGATAAATATGGCTTTGGATTATTATCTTAGTGTCTAATTTAGTAATATAAGCTGTTTTTCCTATTAGGTTTGGACCACCGTCCTTTACTAATAGAATATCCCCTTCTTGGATATTTTGTTTATATCTATATTGCTCATAGACTTCTTCTGAGGTTCTTTTATTTGAGTCTAAATTAATTTCCCAGTTATTTATTTCACTTGTTCGAATAAAAGGAATCTCGCCTAAACCATAAACTTGGGAACCTATTTCATCTCCTCTAGGGAGATATCCGTTTTTATTAGTATATATGATTCCCTTTTTAATTAAATCTCCAATTGTCATTAAAATAAAGTTTTTATTTTCTGAAAGTAAAAAAAGATTTTTTTCTACACCCGTATAATAATTTGGAATATATATTTTATTCCTAATTTGGCTATATTTTATTTTAAAGGTTTTTTGCTCTTTTACATAGCTAAAATCTTCGGCCTCCTTTAATCTTACATCAAGATTTAATAGTTCATCGTTTATTATAGGTTTTCCTTTAATATCTAGTTTTTTACTACCGTCTTTATTCAATTTAAAGAGCACTTTACCGTCCTTATCATGCCCGACATTATCTACAATAGCGAAATCTATTTTATAGTCGTTAGGCACTTGCTTTAATTTCTGAAAAAATAAAATACTGGTCTTATTACATGTAAAAGGCTGAAATGAATTTTGATCTAATGAAATGATACCCAAAATTTTTCCATTATTTTCTAAATACTCCCATATATATCTATCAGTGATATTTCCAAAAAGGCCTTCAGGTAAAACGATTCCTAATTTTCCACTCTCTTTAAGTAGCTGTACACATCTCTCAATAAATAATATCTGGGGGGGTTGCCTTTTCATTAATTTATTTTGCATTTTCCATGTATTATCAGTTACATTTTTCCAAGCATGAGCTAATTCATAATTGGCCAAAATATCCTTATCCTCTATAGGAATTTTAGCACCAAAAGGAGGGTTAGTCAAGATATAATCAAAAGAATTATTTTTAATTAAATTTTTTGCCGGAGGACGATAACTATTAGAATCCAGAGAATCTTCGCAGAAAATTTTTGATTTTCCACCACTTAAAATTTCTAAGTAAAGCCTGCACATTTTTGAAAGGAATAGATCTTTGTCAATACCATATAAATTTGAAATGACCTCAATTTTTTTGAGATTTTCTTTATCCTCAGTATCTTTATTTCCTAGCTCAATTTTAGACCAGACGTAATCCTTTGCTTCAAGGAGAAACCCGCCATGTCCACATGCAGGATCCAATATTTTAGAGCTTATTTTAGGGTTTAAATATTTCACCATGAATTTTACTATATTAGATGGTGTAAAAAATTGCCCTCCTTCATCTTTTAAAATTTTGCTCACAAAAACTTCGAAGGCATCACTTAAAATATCCTTAGATGAATTTAGAAGAGAAATATGTTGTATCTCTTTAACTATAAAATAAACAAGTTCCTTATTTAAGCTAATTTTTTCATTTTCGCTTATAATATCTTTATATTTTCTAAGAACGTTTTTAGTAAAAAAATATTGTATCCTATCAAATAGTTCTTCTTTAGTTTCCCCTTTTTTTATACAAAAATCAACATTATCTTCGGGAGTTTTATGAATCTCATCAACTAATTTACATAGTAGAAGATTCACGATTTCTTTAGAGCGAGTTCTCGTGTCTGTATCTGTATATTTTAATTTTCCATAAAGATGTTGATTTATTAAAATAAAGGTTTTTTTAAGGTTTGGAGATTTAATCAAATCTTTTTTTTTTAAAATTATGGCCTTCTTCTCTATGTAATCGGTTATTTTTGAGGGCATTTATATTTATTACAGTACTTGCTAATTATTTTAGTTAGAATTCTATATAATCCTCTATTATTCTTTGGTTTATTTTTATATTTATTAATAGAAAATTAAGTTTTAGAATTTCTATGATTTTGGCATACGTGCATTTCCATCCATTATCTTTCGGTTGAGAATCATATCATTGACTTGAATTCCTGCGAGTAAACAGCCAAATACACCATGAACAAATTTCGGTTGAAACAGTCCTTTTATGGGAGTTCTCATTTTTAAACGGGTCCTACCGAAATTATCAGGGTAAGGTGCCATATCATATACTGCGCCGGAGGGTGAACCTGAATAGCGGGCATAAGTAGCGGGAGTGGAAATATCAACTACGAGAATATGCTTTTTTAGATTGGGAATTAGATATTTTTCCACTTTATCTATGAAAAAGTCTGCCCATTTTTCTTTCTTTTCAGTATATCTTTTATATTCCTTTTCCCTTACCTCTGCCCAATCTCCCAAAGCCATTGGTGTTATACGAACTGTAATATTTGGTCTTCCGCCAGTAGTAAGGGAGGCGCATACAACTCCTATATGAAATAATTTATCAGAAAATGCAATTTCTCCTTTCTCGTACGCTTTAAATAATTGATCATAAGTATCTCCACCTGTGGTAATAACATTATATCCACAATCTAATCCTAATCCAGCAAGATCAATTTCGTCATCTAAACCAATACTAATATTCATTGAAGAAGTTGACATTTTTACTTTTTCTACTTTATTGGCGTATTTTTTATCATATTGCCTTAAAATATCTAAACCAACCATTTCCATCATTGCAACTTTGGGATCTACCGTGGTTACTACATAATCAGAGTATATTTCTTCTCCATTTGCTAATTTAACTCCTCTCACTTGACCTTTTTCAACTAAAATCTTTTCAACTTTAGTTTTTAAATGTAATTCTCCTCCCAGACTTAAATATCGTTCTTCAATTTTTTTGGGAAATTCAATAAAACCTTTTGTGGGGCGAAATGCTCCGTCTAAAAGTGAATTCATAGCGGAAAGCGGTACAATTGCGACAACTTGTTCGCTTGGAAGCGCACTAAATTCCGCAAAAACATTAAAAATCTCTATGACATCTGGTTCATTTATATGAAATTTCTCAAAATATTTTTTAAAAGTTTTTGAGGCGTTTTTAACTATTTTAGGGCAGGAAATCAACATCTTTAAGATTTCTGTAAACTTTGGTTCCATTTTCAACTTAAATAATTCCAAATACATCGCCCGGGAATAATCTAAAAATTTGCCGATTTCTTGGGCATTATTTGGATATTTTTCCATCAGCATTTTTTTAAAAGTTTCTACTCCTGAGGGTAACTCGAGCACTTTCACCTCATTAGTTTCTGGATTCACTAAGAAAATTCTCATGTAATAACCTTTGAAAGCCTTAAGCTCTATTTCTACACCTAGATAATCTAAAATTTCTGAAAGGTTAGGAATTATTTGGCAGGTATCAAATACATAATCTTCTCTTTCGTA
>JBHLNT010000234.1:0-6031 GCA_048941265.1 Promethearchaeota archaeon | reverse complement strand
AACCAACTAGATAAAAAAAACTTAATTTTTATTTCTTTTTTTAATTTTATAATAATATTTTTCGCAATATCCACTGCAAAAAATTAGAGCATTTTCATTTAACCAAATCTCCTTTAATTCTTTTATTTTTAAAAAATTATATATCTTGGAGAATTTATATATATCTAAAGGGGTATTGCAATTTTGACAATTTCGAGTTTCTAATCCCATATTTTTAATTAATTTAAGCTCATGTATTTTTAAATTTTTATAACATTCGCAGCAGTGAAACTCTAAGACATTAGTTTGCCACAATTTCAATACATATTCTGGAGTAAATTCTAAATTATCAGAGAGGAAATCATAGATATTTAAACTTTTACCACATGCCCAGCAGGTTCTTTCTTTGAATTTCTTATGCTCATCCAAAATTTTAATATATTCTCTTAGTTTTTGTATTTTTTTCCATAGTTCAGCATTGTTTATTTTCTGAAAATACGACAACGAAAATACCTCTCTTAATCCTTAAAAAATTCTATAATGGTAAGAGTTAACTAAGTTATATATATTAAATTATTAATTTTCAATAATATAATATTTATATTTAAAGTTAATAAGAATCATCGTTCTTAAACAAAGCTTTTAATCTTTTTAGCTGCTGCTAGAAAATCTTCAGCTACAAGCGTAGGATTAAATTTCCCCTCTTCAAGTTCATGATAATGTTCCATGCCATGCCCAGTCAGCAAAAAAACGGTGTTACATCCCGCATTTGTTCCTAGTTTAACATCAGAAGGGTGATCACCTAACACCCAAGATTTATTTATATCAATTTTGAATTCTAAAACTGCTTGTTTAATATATTTAGTATTAGGTTTACGACACTCACAATCTTCTTCCTTAAGATGAGGACAGAAATATGTTTTTTTAATTTCAATTCCTTCTTTTGCTAATGTTGCTACTAATAAATTATTAAAAGCTTGAAAATCATCGACCGTATAATAACCACGTCCAATCCCAGATTGGTTAGTTATAATAATGAAAATAAATTCATCTTGAAGTAATTTGAGACCTTCTATTACTCCAGGTAAAAGCTCGAAATCTTCTATTTTATGGACATATCCCGAGTCTTTATTTAATGTTCCGTCTCTGTCCAAGAATATTGCTCTGTTTTCGTTCATTTTATAATCAAGTATAATATATTATGATAAATCAATTTTTTTGAATATTTAAAGTAAAAAATAAATATAAATCCACAGATACCCGATTCCTATTAAGGTATGAAATATGGCAAAGATACCGCCCACTTTGAGTAGTTTATTATAATTCATATCATGAATATGGCTTTTTTTCGCAAATTCTAATGTCATCATATCACATGCGCTACCCTGGGGAAGTAGATTTCCACCCAAATTGATACCTAATATAAATGCTATAAGTAAGGGTGTGGCAGCAAAACCAGCTTGTGTAATAAGAACTTGAATAACAGGGATAAAAATAACTGTTATTGGTACATTATCTAGTAAAGCAGAAAGAAGGGAAGTCAAAAGTAAAATTAAAATACACATTAAAAATAAATCCTCAATTGCTAAATCTAATACGAGATATTCTATCATTGAAATTGTCCCATTTATTTCCATACAATATACTAAAATGAAAAGACACATAAAAAAAAAAACTAATTTATAGTCAATTTTTGAGAAATAATAAGAAATATCCGGTCGCCTTTTTCCTTTACCATAAGGTCTAGGATTAATTAAAACAAACATTAAAGCACCTAATATTCCTACAAATAAGATATTTGGAATGATAAACAATAACGCTACAAAAATTATTAGTGCTATGATATTTTTATTAAATACTTTTTTATCTATTGGATTTTCCATTATAAATAACTCATGGCTTTGAATATGTTGTGTTTCTAAAGGTTCTTCATTAATAGTACAATGAGGCAACCAAATTTGTTTTATTGAATTTTTCAGTATGAAATGATCTAAAAGAAATAAAGTAAAGAATGTAGAGATTATGAAATACAATCCTAAATTTAGGATAAACCAAGTTGTTGAGAGATCGAATTCTGTGGCGATCAAAATATTTTGCGATGAGCCAAAAGGGGTTAACGTAGCAGCTAAATTAATACATATTGTCACTCCTAAAAGAAAAGGTGTAGGATTTATGTGCATTTTTTCAGAAGTTTTAATAATTAAGGGAATAAAGATTATAGCAACTGAGACATCTTCAATAAAAGCAGCAGTGAGAGTTGATGTTAAACACATTATCCAAAAAAATTTTCTCGTGTTTGTCTCAAACTTCTTGGTAATTCTTAAAGCTAATTCTTGAAAGATTCGCTTATCATCTAAAACTTCAACAATTGTAAAAATTGCTATTAAAAAGAAGATTACTTCCCACTCAATTGCTAAAATTAAACCCTCCATAGTTATAATGTCTGGCAAAAAATAAAAAGTCGCTATAACTGCTACGAACATTGCCGCTATGCTATATGTTAAAAAGTCTGTTTTTTCACGAAATAAGGCAACTAGTACCATAGCAAAACAAGCTATCACTATAATCTGCAAATATGCCGACATATGAAAGAAGTGAATTAGGCTAGTTTTAGTACAATAGTAAAAATAATGCTTTATACCCTTTAAAATATTAAGCTTTTTATCTATAAGGTTTAGATAAAAAGATATCTACGCTTATTTTTTTCGTGATATTGCTGATGGTATTCTTCTGCTTCATAAAATTTTGAGGCGGGCACGATTTCAGTAACTATCTTTTTTTTATAAATTCCGCTTTTATTCATTCTTTCTCTTGATGCTAAAGCTTCAGCTTTCTGTTCCTCATTATGATAAAAAATTGCCGATCTATATTGGGTTCCCACATCCCAGCCTTGCCGATTTAAAGTTGTTGGGTCGTGAATTTTCCAAAATACCTCTAACAATTCCTTATACGATATTATTGATGGATCATAGGTAACCTCAACAGCTTCCGCATGACCAGTCTTATGTGAGCATACGTCTTCATAAGTTGGATTCTCAAAATGACCTCCAATGTATCCAACTCTCGTAGAGATAACACCTTCAATTTTTCTAAAAGCGGCTTCAATTCCCCAAAAACATCCTGCCGCAAAAATCGCTTTTTCCTTCATAGTAAGACCCTAATGTTCATTAATTAAAAAAAATGCTTTTGTAATGGATCATAAAATATAGCATAAAGAAACAAATAATTTCTAGTCGAAACTTTAAAAAATATAATAAAAAGTTAATTAGAAAAAAAAAATTTTGATAAATGGTCATTATGGGGCGTTTTGTATATCTCTATTGAGTATATGCCCAGAGACCATGTATATTGCAATATTCTCGCGCTTTTAGATCAGCAGTATCGGCAACAACAAACGTTGCTTTAGGCTCATCTCCCGGTTTTAAAAACTTTCTCTTATAACAATCATTTTTGCAGATTAATTCAATCCACATAATCCAATGTTCTGCAGTCATCGGATGAGGGGTTCCCATTGAAATTCCAACATCTACGGTGACTTTATTACCTTCCACCGTTATCTTTGGAACATGTTTCTCTCCCTTCCAGTCAGCAGTTTGTTCTTTCATCAACTGCATGGGTTGACCGCAGCAGATTGTCTCCGGATTTCCAGGATTTAAGATTTCGATAACTTTACCACATACATTACACTTCCAAACTGACTTTCTATCCAATTGATTCCACCTAAAATTTGTTACATTAATTTTTTTTGTTTGCTATAACGATTTTATACGTTCTAAGGATTATATCTGTATTTTCTTATTTAATTGTTTTTTTTATAAATTGTAAGTAAAATAGATCAATGTTTCACTTAGAAATCTTCACATTTTTTTCTGAAATAATCACGTGAATGATCACACGATGGGCATTTCCAGTTATCAGGTAAACTGTCCATTTCTACTTCATAGCCACATTCCATGCAGATCCATACGATTTTATTTCCACGCTTGAAGAAAGCGTCATCCCCTACTAATTTTATGAGTTTACCATATCTCTCAGAATGATGTTTTTCTGCTTTTATAATAGCTTTGACACGTTTAGCAATATCAGGATATCCTTCTTTTTCTGCGGTTTCAGCTATATCAGGATAAAGAGTTTGCCATTCCATATCTTCTCCTGCCATAGCAGATTTTAAATTTTCAAGGGTATTTCCATAAGTTGTTGGAAACATTGCATCCGGCAGAACTTTCATCTCATCAAACGGTTCTTCTTTTTTAAAATCTTGGAGCATTTTGTAGAACCAACTTCCATGCTGTTGTTCCTGATCTGCAGTTTCTAAAAAGATATTGTTGACTAAGCCGTACCCTTCTTTTTTCGCGATTTTAGCCCAGAATGTATAGCGATTTCTTGCTTGTGATTCACCCACATATGCGGTATATAATTTTTTTGGTGTTTCTTTCATCTTTTCATCACTTTTTATTTTTTAATTTTTAGATTTCACTTAAATTGAATAAATCTTAAGTATAGTCTTATTGGAGAATTTTTAAACGTTTTTTTTATAACTTAAAAATTCAATCAACCTAAATCTAATTATTAATTATAAGTAATTTTTTAAATTGAAAATTTTAAAACCTCAAATTACCATTAGACATTCTAGATGCATAATATCTAATTAGATATCCATCATTTTAGGAGAATTTCTTAGCAAATTTTACCATATAATTTGAAATTAAGTAATTTGGCACAATAAAATCAGATACTCCGCTTTCTGCTGCAACTTTAGGCATTCCATAGAGAACGGCAGTTTCTACTGATTCGGAAATTGTTTTACCTCCTATTTGTTTAATAGCTTTAAGACCTGCAACTCCATCATTTCCCATTCCAGTTAATAAAATACCTATTGTTTTATCTTTATAAACACGAGCAGCTGAATAAAATAATACATCTACTGAGGGTCTACAGTAATTTACAGGTTCACCATCAAAAATTCTTATATTTGGTTTTCCACCCTTCTCAATGATTTGCATGTGTTTATCTCCTTGCGCGAGATATATGATTCCGGGTTGAATAAATTCTCCATTTTTTCCAATTTTTATTTTTAGAGCGCATTTATCCCTTAAATTTACCGCAAATTGTCTCATAAAAAAATGATTCATATGTTGGACAATGAGTATGGGACTTGGAAAATCTTCAGGGATTTTTTCTATTATAGCTTTAATAGTACGAGGTCCCCCAACACTCGCACCCATTACTATAACGTTAGATTCTAAACTTATGATATTTACTGGACTTCTATCAAAGAAAAATTCTTCATGTCTTAAATGTTCTGCTTTTTCTAGTTTTCCTTGTTCTTTAAAATTAAGATATTGAATATGTTTTATAAGTTTTTCATGATCTAATTTAATGTCTTCGGGTTTTTTTTTAATTGACTTAGAAGCTGACAATACCTTGGTAATTAATTCGTTTTTTATCTTGGGGATTTCCTCTTTCCATATGCCGCTTGGTTTAATAATGAAATCAAATGCTTTAGGATTTAGTGCTTTGAGCTGTGGTTCTTCCGTTTTCAATTCAGGGGTAATCAAAAAAATTGTAGGAATCGAAAACTTTTTCATTAGAGTTTGAATAATTTTCAAATCATTTAATTCAGGTAATCCTATGTCAATAATCCAAACTTCAGGCTTATCACGGATGATATGTTCAAACGCATCTTTTACAGTTCTGGCCACAATTACGGAATTAATATTCTTATGCGATGAGAGCATATTTGATAATAATATCCTTTGGTAGGCAGAACGTTCTAGCAATAAAACTGTGATTGACATAGAATTAATAAAAACATGAGTTTGAACTTTATATTTTTTTTGATTTAATTAAAATGAGAATTTTGTCTATAGAGTTATTAAATCGGCTAAAAATAGTACTTTTTAACTTCTTTTATTACTAAATTTATTAAATCTTTGGAATTTTTTATGGGATAAAATGTTACTTTATCTAATAAGGTTTTAAATTGAGATTTGGGAATATCTGTTGCCCCAATAAAAAATCCAACAATTTTATGTCCTCTATTTGATAATTC
>JBHLNT010000048.1:0-26283 GCA_048941265.1 Promethearchaeota archaeon | reverse complement strand
TTATAATAAATGATATTGGTTTTTGTGAATTTGATTCACCCAAATTTGCCTTAGATCGTTTAATAGATAGAATGAAAATGGCTATTGAAACCAATATGCCTTATGATATTGAAATCGCAATATGTTGTTTTGAATGGTTAAAATATCACTTTCCTAAAGAAATGGCGCAATTCTTAGACTTATTTAACAAAGGGCGCTTTGAAATTATTAATCCTTCATATTCGCAGCCTTACAATTTAATTATTGGTGAGGAGTCAAATATTAAACAATTTGAATTTGGATTAAAGGTATTAAATCATTTAGGATTAAGTTGCAATAATTATTATTGTTCAGAAGTTTCACTTCATCCTCAGATTCCTCAGATCCTAAAAAATTTTAACATAGAATTTTGCTCTCTTAGAACAAGATTATTAGGTACATGTCCATCTACCAATTCAGGGAAAATTACTTGGGTAGGATTAGATAATTCAAGAATCACGACTATAACTGATCAATCTGGCATCTTTAATGGAGAATATTGGCATGGAACTTTCTTTAAAGAACTTCCTGAGTTATTATTTCAAGCTGTCTCCCGTCCCTTTATGAAACATCTTATTTTCTCATCAATAGAGGATTTTGTTAATCCATTACCTTTTCAGGAGGACGTTTGGCGATTATCATCATACTCTGAAATATTTGGAAAATTTGTTTCTTGCTCGGAGATATTTGATCTTATCAAAACAGATGGAGAATTTAGATATAGCAGAGATGAATTTTCATTAGGAGAATACATTTTTATTCGAAGTGAATTATTTTTAAACAATAAAAGATGTGAAGCTGCGTTAATTACATCTGAGATAATTAATTGCATTTTAGGTCGATTGAATGAAGATTCTAATGATTCTCTATTAGATGACTTATGGAAAAAACTACTAGTTGCTCAAGCCCATGATAATTATGCTGTACCTTACGTTAAACCTGGGGATTATTCTGCTCAGCAGTTGAGTAAGAAAGAATATGAAAAATTAGAGATATCTGCTGAAAAAACCACGATCTCCGATTTAAGTATTAAAATTCAAAGACAGATCATTAATGAATGTGATAGTTTTATAAATAAGAGCTTAAAAAAAATAATTGATATTCTTACGATAAACTCAGAGATAAAAGAAAATAATTGTTTTGATATATTCATCCTAAATCCAACAATCTATACTCGGCAGGATATAGTCTTTGTTCCGTTGCAATTAAAAAATGCTTCTAAAAGAGTATTGGTTGATGAAAAGGGAGAATCATTGGATTTTATCTATCAGGATTCTACAATAAAATTCATTCCCAACATTCCATCAATGGGATATAAGATCTATTCCTTAATTAAAAAAAATCAAACAAGATATGATTCAGATCATAATTTTCTTTATGATATAATAATCTTGGAGGATAATCAAACAATTGAAATAAGGTTTAAAAATCACGAGGTTTATAGACTAAAATTAGGCTCGTCATATGATTATACTTTATCCTTAATTACTCAAGTTCAAAATGAAATTGAGAAAAAAATAATTATTCAAGGCGAAATTCGAAATAAAACTTTCACTATTGAGATTCATCAATATAAGGAAGTTAACAGATTAGAGTATGTTTTAAATTCTGAGTTTTTGGAAGAAATTATAGTTATTCCTTCCTTTAAAATTTTAGAATCTCTAATAAACTATCCATTTGGAATTGAAGAAACAAAAAGATCAAATATTCAAACTTTAGACTTTCTATGGTTAGTGGGAGATGATAAAAGCATCCTTTATATTCAAAAGAATAGCCAGCAATTTATGATTAATCGTAACAATTTTGAATTTCGCAATTTAATAAAGAAAAAGGGGAAATACGAATTTTCAATATCAATACTACACGATAAAAATTTTTTCACGGCTTATCAGCAAGTAAATACATATAAATTCAAATTATTAGGGACTACTATTCAAGGAAAACACGATTATGTGAAAAAATCTGATTCATGGATCTCCATAAATCCCGAGATTTCCTTAATTAATCTATGGAGACGAGATAATGGTTCTTTTTTAAGGATATTAAATCCAAGTAACGAAATAAAGAAAATTACAATAGAAGGAACATTGATTGACAATAGTTTAAAAGAAATAGATTTCAATTTTAACGTAATAAAAGAATTAAGGAATAAAACATCAATAATAGGTGCTTGGAAAATCCAAAATTTAAAACTTTAAGGATTAGTATGTTTTAAAAGCATGCTCTATTTCTAAGGTAACTCCCTCTCTTTTTCAATATCAATAGGACTGCGTCCTTTTTCGAGTTGTTCAAACCACCACTTATCGGTAGAAATAATTTCTTTTGCTTTTTCCAATACAACCTCAATTTTAGATGAATTTATTATCACAACACCATTGATATCACCAAATATAAAATCTCCAGGATTTATTGTTCTTCCCCCACACTTTATTGGATGCATTACTAAATCCATATCAATAATCATTCGGCTGCGAATTGAAGAACATATAATACCTCGAGCAAATATTGGAAATTTTAAATCAGAAACTTGTGGAATATCTCGGACTGGACCATCCACAAGTCCTCCTCTAAATCCTAAACCTTGTAGAATTCTACTAGTACTCTGTCCTAACCCAGCTGCGATCATTTCGCCGCTCATGTCTATACATATAATAGGAAAATTTGGAACTAGCTTAATGAACTTAATCATGCGAGCAATCACATCCCTATCAAGTGGTTCATCAGAAAGTACCATTTTCATCGTTCCTGCAAGCCCCATCATTCTAGCACCATTCCACATAGGCCTTATCCCCGCATCTATAAATCCCGGTTCAAGTCCTAATTCATCAATAGCATCAGAAACAGCTGGTGTGTAGAGTTTAGAGTATTCATTTAATAAAGATTCTAATTTTTTCTTATCCATATCTCTCACGACATAATCAAGTATCGTTTAGAATATACTAAAGAAAATTTTTAAAATGATATTAATTTGATTATTCCCTCATATAAAATAAGCTTGATTTTCATAAGAGAATAAGAGATAAAAATGGTTGATAAAAAAAGTAGTTTAAAGAAAAGAAGCAATACCATTTTTGAAGGAATAAAAAAAACACCATTCAATTATGTTACTTTAGGTATAATTGAAAGTTTGGGTTTAGAAGATAAAGATATTTATAATAAACCTTTTATTGGCATAGTTAACACATGGAATGAACTTAATCCGGGACATAAACATTTAAAGGATTTAGCTGAAGCTGTTAAACTAGGTATAGCTGAGGCAGGTGGTATTCCATTTGAATTTTGTACTGTTGGTCCGTGCGATGGATGGGCTAATGGCAACGAGGGGATGCACCATATTCTACCACAGAGGGAAGTTATTGCAGATTCAATTGAATTAATGGTGGAAGCTCATAGATTAGACGCAATGGTCACATTATCAGGATGCGATAAAATTAATCCTGCTATTTTGATGGCAGCTATAAGATTAGATATTCCAACTATTTGTGTCCCAGGAGGACCGAGTTTTTATGAAGTAAGATTTACTCCTGATTATGTGGGAATTGAACAAGGAAATTATGAAGATCTCGATCATAAACTAAAATGCATAAGCTGTGCCACATATGGAGCATGTGAGGTTATGGGGACGGCAAATACTATACAATGCTTGATGGAAGCATTTGGAATGACATTACCTAATGCAGCTACAACTCCTGCTATGACAAGAATGAAATACCTAATTGCAAAAAATTCTGGAAGACAAATTATTGAAATATTGAAACAAGACCTAACTCCATCTAAAATAATTACTCAGAAATCTTTTGAAAACGCCGTGATGGTCGATGTGGCAATCGGAGGATCTACAAATTCAGCACTGCATCTTCCAGCAATTGCACATGAAAGGGGTATTGATTTTGATTTAGAAATGTTCAATGAATACAGTGAGAAAATTCCAACAATCGTCAATGTTTCTCCATCGGGAGAATATGGCATAGTAGACCTTTATAAAGCAGGAGGAATTCCTGCAGTATTAAATAGATTGAAAGATTTTCTTAATTTAGATTGTCTTACAGTTTCAGGAAAAACCATTGCTAAGCAAATAAGGAGAATGAATGTATTAGATGATAATGTGATTAGACCTCTAGACAATCCTATTTATCCAAAAGGAGGCACTGTGGTATTAAAGGGAAATTTAGCACCTCAAGGTGCTGTAGTAAAACAATCTGCTATTAAGGATAAAAATATGTTAACTTTTGAGGGCCCTGCTTTATGTTTCAATTCTGAACAAGAAGTAATTGATGCAATTTCGCAAAATATTGTAGAAAATGGTTCAGCGTTAATAATTAGATATGAAGGACCTAAGGGAGGACCTGGAATGCCAGAATTATTAGCAGTTACTGCCATGCTTATGCTAAAACAGAATTTAGATCGCGTAGCTTTAGTTACAGATGGTCGTTTTTCAGGTGCTACATCAGGACCTTGTATTGGCCATGTGAGCCCAGAAGCATATATAGGTGGTCCTATTGCAGTAGTACAAAATGGTGATAGAATTAGAATTGACATACCAGCAAGAAAAATTGAAGTAGATATTTCGGATACTGAGATTCAAGAACGATTCACGCAATGGAAACCATTTGAAAGGATTATCAAAAGCAGAGCTCTATTAAAATACAAAATGCTCGTCTCTTCTGCGGCTGAAGGAGCAATATTTAAATTCTAATATTTTTTTCACAATGTTTCCATAATAAGCTCTTTTTGTTTTGATTTTTTAATTACAACTTCAAAATTTTTATTTTCCCAATTTTCTGAATTTATCCAATAAAATGTAAAGATTATTTTTATGCCTTCAGCAAGATTACTAATAGGGAGATCACCGTAATGAATTCCTAATTCAGAATCAATTGTTTTTAGCTCTTGACTTGAAGCCCAATCGTCTATTGTCCAATGGATTATTGCTGGAGATAATAGTTCGATTCTTAATTGTTTACCGAATGCAATCTGGCGACTTTTATGATTAAAACTCCATTTTGAAAGATTTGATGAGATATCTCCTGTAATATAACGTTTAAATGTCTGTTTTGGCATGTCAAAAACACTTCCTTTATGGATAGAATGCAATAATTTTATATATTCAGCATGAGCCCATACCAAGGGCATAGCAGATCCTGTTGGATGCCCATTAAAGAGATCTTTTTCAGGTATATCTTCTGAATCCCAGATTTGTTCTGGAATTAATCCTCCTGGACCCGTTTGTCTTTCTATTACTTTACATAAGAATTTTGCTTCTGAGATATTTCCTCTTGCTAATTCATAATGTGCACGTTCTCCTACCAATAAAGGCCAACCTCGACCAATCCCCGTACCATCAAAAGGATCACCATTTTCATGCTCACCATACCCATCTTGATTATATCGATACCAAACAGGACCAGTTTTTGTTTCTGTTTTTAGTAAAGAATCAATGACTTTAACAGTATTAATAATACGTGGATCATTAGCACTTCGTAATCCAAATCTCACTAGCGCTAATGCATCGGGGCTAACGATATATTCAAACAAAGCTTTACTTTGGTTGGGTGGTTTATTTTTGATTGGAACATAACCATTTAGTGGCGATGCTGCATCTGCTGTATTTTTAGGGCCGATTCTAACATAGTAGCCCTCGATATTTAATTTTTTTGAAATTTTAGTATTTTTGATATAAGTCCATTGCTCAATCTTAGAATTCCACATATCAGCAGTTTCGGTTAAGAATTTTGCGATTTGATGTTCCCCAGCTTCTTCAGCAAATTCAGCAGCAGCTAAAAGGGCTGAAATTTCAACAGCAAGAGTGAAAGGGGAATATCCTGCATCCTCCTCCCAACGGTCTTCCTGAGACACAGGACCATTACATACCAAGAAGCTTGCTGCTTGCTTCACCATGGGCCATATATCTAAATCATATAATTCATTATTTTGCTTAAGAGCATTAGCAAGCAATATAGGAAAGGCCGTCTCATCCATTTGTATTCCTTGCCAATAACTTGTTCCGTCAAGCCACATATTTTGAGGCCAATGTCCATCTGCTTCTTGAGTACTCATAAGATAGAGGAGAATCTGGCGTGCAGAAGAAGTATCTCCTGCGGCTAGTAAACCACCAGCAATCTCAACCAAATCTCGTGGCCATATTAAGTGATAACCTCCCAAATCATTATCTCCTTTTGAAAAACCCCATGGTATTGAAAGACTCGCAATTATGCCATCACTAAAACGCTTATCCATATGCGTTTTCAGAACTGAAGTACTTATCCTGTATATATCAATTTCTTTTTCACCTAAGTTTCTTAAATTTAAACACTTCTTTTGAAATTTTTCCCAAGATTTTTTAAATTCAGACAACATTTGGTCAAAATTTTTAATTAATGTAGTGCGTGCTAATTGTCCTGCTTCTGCAGCATTATTTCCAAAAGCTAAGACTATAATAAATTCGCCCTTTGAAATTGACAGATCAATTTCACCAGTTAGAGCAATATTTCCATCAATAGCTTTGGAATAACATTTAGTCAATCTTTTATTTTTACTGATATCTTGCCATCCATCACTAAAACCAACATAACCACAACTCATATTAATAAAAGGTATCGAACAAGCAAGCGCAAGAGATACATCATCGCGTTGAGCGAACAACATTGGGATCCCCTTATAATCCCCCATCCATCCATTATTACCAAATCCACAATTTTTAATATGAGGAGTTAAAATTACATATAAATGATAATCACTTAATACTCCTTTGAGAGGTTTAAATTGAACTTTTTGGATTAATACTTCCCTCCTTGGATCAGTCAAGACAATTTTATTTATTTCACATATACCATTTATTGATTTATTAGTAATATTAAATGCTGGAACACCTTGTTTTATTGGTAATATTTGATGTGTGCAAAGTTTTTTCTCATCTTCAAATATGTCTGGTTCACTTGAGATGAGAAACTGCATATCTTTAATATTTGCTTGATCTATTCTTGGATAATAAATTTCATTGATAATTCCTTTTGAAATTGTAAACCAGAGTCTATTACCTATTGAATTAGCAGTGCCTACTCCATCTTTAGAGCTTATACTCCAACTAGGATTTACTCCTGGATAACCAGGGGGATTATTATCAATTTTTAACTTTTCCATTTTCTATCACTTTATTTTCCTAATTCTAGAGGATGTTTTCCTTTCCGCCAATGTTCTTCAATTTCTTCTAAAGTTTGATTTTTAGTTTCTGGTACATAATAAAATGTAAAGATAAATGCCATTATTCCTACTCCTGCATACAGCCAAAAAGTACCAGACTTCCCTATGGATTGAATTAATAAAAGAAAAGTTAATGCGATTACCAAATTTGCTCCCCAATTTGCCTCAGTTACAATACTCATTGCAGTTCCTCGTATTTTTAGTGGATATATCTCTGAGATTAATAACCAAAATACAGGTCCTAACCCAATTGCAAAGAACGCAACGTAAAGCATAAGGCTAATGGCAGCTAATGGACCTATAAGAGATATTAGACTCGGTAAAAAGAAAATAATTCCAAGCAATATCAAAGTTGCAGACATCCCCGCTAAACCAACCAAAAGTAAAGGTCGGCGTCCAACTCGGTCTAGTAATTTAATAGAAACAATAGTCATTCCAACATTTACAAGTCCAACGCCTATTGTCGCAATAATTGCTGCTGATGATGATTTGAATCCCGCATATTGAAAGATTATAGGAGCATAATATATTACAGTGTTAATACCTGTGACTTGTTGGAATATCGCTAAAGCTATACCAATTATTAATGCGGGTTTGTTTTTTGGATTCAATAATTCAGATCTACCCCCTTTCTCTTGTTCTAAACTAGTTTGAATTTCATTTAATTCGACTTCAATATTTGTATTATCTCTTATACGCTGCAATACTTTTCGTCCGTCTTTTATATCTCCATGATGCACTAACCATCTAGGACTTTCGGGGAGAAAAAACATACCTATTAGTAATATTGCACCGGGAATCACAGCTAAACCAAACATATAACGCCATCCTTGAATTGGAGCTAAAGAAAAATCAACTAAATAAGAAATTACGATCCCAATGGTAATAGCTAATTGATTAAACGAAACTAACGCTCCCCGAATATGGGGGGGAGATGCTTCTGAGATATATAACGGTGCTGTAAACGACGCAATACCAATTGCAATACCAACGATAATCCTCCCAAAAATTAAAAAGATTATATCTGGTGTTATGGCTGTAAAAATAGCACCAAAGATGAAAATAATGGCAGCAAAAATAATTACTTTCTTTCTGCCATAATTTTCTGCCATATATCCCCCTAAAAACGCTCCTATAACAGCACCTATCAATACAGCACTAACAACTAATCCAGTTAAAAAGGGAGATAAATTAAATTCTGATCTGATAAAAAGAATTGCGCCAGATATGACTCCCGTATCATACCCAAATAGCATACCACTTATTCCAGATACTGCTGCAATAAAATAAATAAACATATTATTGCTTTTTTCATTGAGAAGTGTATTATTTTGCATTAAGCACCATTTTTAATAATTTAATTACTTGTTCTAAAATTGAAATATATCAGTTGGTATTAAAAAAAGGTGGTTATAAATTATTAAAATGTTATTTTGAATTTTATGATACTATAAATTTAACTGAAATTTTGAAATTTAAGTTGAAACAATTTTATTTTTCAAACTAAGCTTTTCTAATTTCAATTAATTCCCTTAAATTTCCCCAAATTTATGTTTAACTTTAATAAATTCAATAAAAGTAAGAAGATACGGTATTTGGGAGTCTCCATTAAACGATCATCCACAATATACATTAGAATCTCTTAAAATTAAAATTGCAACTCGTCCAAGCTATTCGAAATATAGTGTTATCGCATTTTATGTAAGGAATTTTATCTATTATAAAGAAAAACAATTATTAAAAGAAGATATAAATTTTTATCTTCTTTTATTTTAGTAATTCTAATATGATTAATTAATAATGAAATGTTAATAGGGGATTTCTGATGAAAAATCGATCGTTTATTGAAAACCTTGGTTTTGATGCTTCTGATAAAGTCGTCATATTCCATATTGATGATATGGGGTTCTCTCATGCTTCAAATGTAGCTTCTTTTGAATGTTTGGATTTTGGAATTGCAAGTTGTGGATCTATCCTTGTCCCTGCCCCTTGGTTTTTAGAAGTAGCATCTATTTGTAGAGCTAAACCCAAATATGACATAGGCATTCATTTAACTTTTACCTGTGAATATGATTTGTATCGGTGGCGTGCTTTAAGTTCTGTAGATCTCAAATCAGGATTATTGGATTCAGAAAAATGCCTTTGGCGTACATCAGAGGAAGCCATTTCGAATGTAACCGTTGCGGCTGCTGAACTAGAAATGCGGGCCCAAATTCAAATGGCTTTAGATAATGGTATATCTATTACTCACATTGACGCCCATATGGGAACAGTTATGGATCCCAAATTTCTTCCAATCTATTTGAAAATGGCTCGAGAGTTCAAGATATCTGCCTTTTTACCAAGAGTTAATCGGGAAATGTTAATTGAGATAGGATTAGGAGATTCTGCTGACGCCATTATTAAGATGTTTTCAAAAATTGAAGAAAGTGGTGCTCCATTATTGGATTATATGATTATAGATACAACTGGAGATTACCCTGATAAAGTTAATTATTATTGCAAACGTGTGGCAGAAATAAAACCAGGTTTAACACATTTCTTATTTCATCCCGCAAAAATGAGTCCTGAATTAGAAGCAATAACGCCGGACTCAGCAAATTGGCGAGATCAAGATTATAAAGCGTTTATAGATCCACGTCTAAAAGAATGTGTTGAAAACCACGATATAAACATAATTGGCTACCGAAAAATTCGAGAGTATCTCAGAAATTCTTAAAATATTAAATTTTTTTTATAAAAATATTTCGTTTAAAATATTTTGATAATGGGATAAATTTTTATATATTAGGCTATTAATTTTCAAATTAGTTTACAAAATAGTGCAAATTCAATATATTTTAAACTTAAAAGATGTGAAAATTAATTTATATGCAAATTGAACATCCTACTCAAAAAGATCTCAAATGGAAGAAGATCTTATTAATTAAACCGAATTCACGTGCGATTAGTACTGCCACTCATTTTACGCGTTTTGATACACCACCATTAAATTTAACCTTTATAGCGAGTTATATAGTCGATTTAGATGTTGAAGTGGAAATACTTGATGCAACAGTAAATAATTTGGATAATAAACAAATAAAGAAAAAGATAAAAAAATTCAATCCAGATGTAGTAGGGATTACAGTTTTTATCTCTGCTGTAATTAATATTTGTTATAATATTGCAAAAATAACAAAAGAGATTAATCAAAATTGCTTAGTTGTACTTGGAGGTCGGCATCCTACGGTTGAAACAGAAGAAACTTTAAAGGTAAATGAAATTGATATTATTGTTAGAGGAGAGGGAGAATTAACATTTAGAGAATTAATCCTGAAAGGAACTCCTGAAAATGTTAAGGGAATTTCTTACAAATCTAATGGGAAAATCATACATAATCCCGATAGGGCGATAATTAAAGATTTTGGAAACATTAGATATCCTGCTAGAAATCTCACAAAAAATAATAAATATAGGATAGTAAATTTAAGATTTGAAACACTACAAACTTCACGAGGCTGTCCTCATCACTGTAAGTTTTGTTACACACCTATTTTTAATAAAGGATTATGGAGACCACGACCAGTTGAAAAAATAATAAATGAATTAAAAATGATTTCACAAAACCGAAGAATTACAGATATTTTTTTTGTCGATGATAATTTTACGGCTGATACAATAAGAATTGAAAGGCTTTGTGAACAAATAATTGAGTGTAAAACAAAAAAAGAAATGAATGATTTTAAATTTCTTGCTCAAGTACGAGCAGATTCCATAGTAAAATCTCCTCAAATGGTAAAAAAAATGGCTGAAGCAGGATTTTGGGGAGTCGAAATTGGAATTGAAAGTGTTAATGAGCAAACTCTTAGAGAAATGAAAAAAGGGTTAACATTTAATAAAATCTTAAAAGCACTTAAAATATTAAACGATAATAATATAATCATCCAGGGATCTATCATAATTGGCTCTGATTTAAACGCGACAAAAAAAGAGATAATAGATGAGATAAAATTGATACAAAAAATTGATGTGGATATTCTCGCTTCCAATATATTAACTCCAATTCCGGGTACCGAACTTACGAAAGAGTTAGAGGAAAAAAAATTAATCATCACTAAAGATTGGTCTAAATATACATTTACTAATCCTGTAATTAGAACTTACCGATTAACCCCAAAAGAATTACAGGAACTGCTATATTACTCTTTTAGGCAAATTAGAACTTTATATAAATTGAGGGGAATCTCCTTAAAAATCCTTAGAACACGCGGTTTATTATTTATGCTGAATCCAATAAGAATGACCTCATGGTTAAATGCCCACATTTCGATTAATATAATTAAAAAGTCATTTATTAAAAATCAAAAGAAGAGGAATAAAAAGAAAAGAAATAGAAAAAATTAATTAGTAAGATAAAAATGATGGATTATAGGGAAATCCATAATGATCTCATAAATTTTTGATAATTTATTTTAATTGCATACAAAAAATTCAAGATTATTTCAGAAATCGGTGATAATCTATTAATTTATAACCTTTTATTTAACTTAATATTGTGGTTAAGTTTAATATGTAAATTTTAAAGCCTTTTAACTTTTTACATATTATTATTTCTATTTTTTACTAAGTGATGATTATGAGTGAAGATCATGTACCAACTGGAAAGAAAATATCATGGGCAGTGGCTAATGTTGGGAGTCTAGCAATTGGGCAGGCATCTATCCTTCTTCTTTATGCTTATTACTTTCTATATCTTGGAGTACCACTGTCTCCTCTTGGAATTAGTTTAATATTATTGGTGTATGGAATATGGGATGCACTTAATGAACCACTAATCGGTCATATTTCAGATATTACAAGAAGTCGCTGGGGCAGAAGAAAACCATTCATTGCATTCGGTTTGGTACCTTTAGTAATCTGCTCTTATTTAATTTATACACCTCCGATAAATGACCCCCTAATATGCACTATTTATTTGATAACAATGCTGGTCTTATACGAAACTTTTGTAACTATGGTAATTACTCTTTGGTTTGCTTTGTACCCCGAATTGACCTTAGATCAAAATGAACGATTAGCTATCTCAAGATTTAAAGAGATTTTTGGTGTAATAGGATTAATTCTCGGACTTGCTATTGCTCCTTTAATAGCAGGATCTTTTAGTGATCCTATGTTCGGTTTTTCATTAATGGGGTTAATTCTCGGTTTGGTTACAGCTTTGACTATGCTACCAACATTAATCTTCATAAAGGAGCGAAAAGAATACCAAACAATCAAGGAGAATAAAATAGGTTTTTTAAAATCAATGAGGATCTCTTTGAAAAGTAGGAGCTTTGTTTGTTTTATTCTTGTTCAATTTCTATTACAACTTTCTTATTCAGTTGTGCTTTCAGGGCTTCCGTTATTTTTTGAAGGAGTTTTAGGTATGGGTTCCTCTGAATGGGCTATTCAAATGCTTCTTATTTTTTGCGTTGTTATTCCCGGATTATATGTTTGGATAAAAATAGCAGAGAAAAAGGGAACGCGTTCCGCATTGTTTATATCTATGCTGTGTTTTTGTTTGACGTTTCCATTAATATTTCTTGTTTATAACGCTACTACTATGTTGATAGTTCTTTTGATTGCGGGATTTGGCTTAGGTGGTTTAATGATTTTTCCTACAGTTTTATTAAGTGACGTTATAGATGAAGATCATACAAAAACAAATGAACGAAGGGAGGGAATCTTTAATGGTGTCTCGGGCGTTATCGTAAAATCTTCAAACGCTATTAGTTGGCTCGTATTGGGTATAGTCCTTACAGTCTTTCAAATAAATCGGGAAAACGTGAGTCCATCAACAATAACACCACTCGGTGAATTAGGACTCAGAATTTTACTAGGTGTCGTGCCGATAGTTTTTATAGCATTAGGTATGTTTTTCCTGTATCTTTATCCATTAACAGGTGCTAGATTAGAAGAAGTAAAAAATCAAGTAAGAGTGCTAAATGAAAAATTAGCTAAAGAATTACAATAAATAACTATTTTTCGTTTTTTATTTTTAATAACCATCTATTTTCAGTTCAATTAATTTGTTCTTTGTAGGTACGCCATTTTCATCCCAAACTCTAAATTTATAGTATTCTTCTAGCATTAAATCAATAGTTAGCACTTTATCCTTTACTCTACCCTTTTCTAATGGAAATTTTAATCTTGGAGGAATTCTATCGTCATTTTTCGTAATTCCACATCTATTATTAAAGACACGTTTTAAATTGAAGATCCTTTCTCCAATTTCCATTAACTCTGGTAGTGATAACCTAATTTCTGTTAAAAAATAGATTTCATCAACTATTAAATCAAGCAGTTTTTCTACAATTTGAGAACCTGAAGAAATTGTTTGACGACAAATTCCTAATGCATTATTTATTTCTGATAAATTTTGGGAAATCGCAACATCCCTCGCGAATTTTGGATTATCTATTGTTCTTTCCCGGATTGGTTTTTCTTTAGTTATTTTTAAAGTTTCATTAAAACCGGTAAATCCCGAATATAAATCATTTGCAAAACCTCTTAGATGACATGCACCACGATTAGAAGTAGCATATTGTAAGCCCAATGGAAATATAGCACGTGGATCATGCATTGGAGCCTCTAAACCTTTAATTTCAGTTAGGAATTCCTCTGAGCCTTTTCCTATTATTTTAGAAGCCTTTCGAGAACCATTGCTTAAAATTTTTCCAATTCCTTCTTTTTTGCACATTAAATTTAAAAGTTTGATTGCCGTATTGGCATTCCCCCATTCTAAAGGAAAACCAATCTCATTTTGGGTTAAAATACCTTTCTCATAACAATCCATCGCAAAAGCTATTGTGCACCCTGCAGATATGGTATCGACTCCCATGGTGTTACAAAGATGATTCATATAAGCTATTGCTTCTACATCTGAGATTAAACACATAGATCCAAATGCCGCTGTAGTTTCGTATTCAGAACAAGCAGCATCTTTTATCTTATAAGGCCCTTCCTTTATTTCAATTTCTCGTCCACAACTAAAAGGACATAAATAGCAAGGTCTATTTTTTACGTGTAATCTTTCTAGCACTACAGAACCAGATATTTCATTGACTCCTCTCCATTTAGATAAAGTCCAATTTTTGTGAGGTACATCTGCCAGTCTTTCAAAATAATCAATATTATTAGTCCCAAAATTCTTTAAAACATCTGCCATGGCAGATTGTTTAAATGATAAAAATATTGATTTTGAAATTTTGTTGAATTTTTCTTCATCAAAATAATCGATCTTTTTAGAACTCTTTACTGCTATGGCTTTTAAGTTTTTTGAGCCCATAACTGCACCCATTCCTGTTCTACCAACTGCTCTAAAGTGATCATTGATTATAGAAGCTAAAGGTATCATTTGTTCCCCGGAAGGTCCAATACATGTGACTTTATATTCTTTTCCTAATTCAGATCGTAAATTTTGTATGACCATCCCTGTAGTTAATCTCCATAGATCAGAAGCATCTTTCAATTCATAGTGATCATCTTCTATTTTCAAATACACGGGAGACTCTGCTTTATTTTCAATAATAATTCCATTTAAGGTCTTTCTTAATTCTGCTCCGAAAAAACCACCTGATAAACCTTCTCCATAAATGTTGGTTAATGGCGATCTCGCTGATACAGAGTAAAAACCTGAGCATGGAAATGAAGTGCCTGTTAGCAACCCTGTCATTAAAATTAAAGGATTATGCTCACTTATAGGATCAAATTTAAATACTTTTTTCTTCATTAAATAATCAATTGCAAATCCAGGACCTCCTAAAAAAGTTTTAACATCATCCCTGTATATATTTTTCTCGTCAAAAGTTTTACTCTCGAGATTAACTTCTAAAATTTTGCCAAATTTTTCATTTCTCATTTTTTACTCAATTGCTTTTATTATGCTTCTATGTGTGAATCTTATTAATAAATTCGATAAATTTGGATTTAATTTGAATATTTTTAAATAATTAAATAATGCAAAAACCAATCTTTTTTTTAGAAAGCAGAATTTAAATAAGGATATATGATTGAATACGTTAGGTGATTAACAATAATTTTTACTGAATATGCAAAAATTTATACAAAGAAGATTAATGAGGCGATAGCCTCAATTTATGATAAAAAATTAGGAAACGTTAAAAACAATTTCTTAAACACCTATTATTCAGAATTAAAAGACTATTTCTTATCAGGAGGTAAAAGAATTCGTCCTTTACTATGTGTCGCCACATATAACGCTTTCAAAGAGGGAAAAGGAGATGAAATTATAATTCCAAGTGTAGGGGTTGAATTCCTTCATAATGCTTCCTTAGTACATGATGATATTATAGATAAAGATGATTTCAGGCGTGGAAAACCAGCATTTCATTACAGATTCAAAAAATTACATGCAAAATATAGCTTAAAAAAAATGATTGCGGATGATTTTGGAACAAGTATCGGCATCATTGGAGGTGATTCTGCTTTCTTTATTGGTTTAGAAGCGTTTCTCTTTAATGATTTTGATAAACTCTTGAATATCAAGGCAATTGAATGTTATGAACAAGCGTTTATTGAAATAAGTGATGGGGTACTTATCGAAATTGATATGGTAAACCAAAAAGATCTACAGATCCAAGATTATATTGAAATGATCTCTCTTAAGACAGGTGCTTTAATTGAGAAATCAATCATGATAGGAGCGACCTATGCTGAGGTGGAAGATAAATATAAACAATTACTTTCCACTTACGGTATGAATTTAGGAATTATATTTCAGATAATTGATGATATATTGGGCACCTTTGGAGATGAAAAAGTTACAGGCAAACCCACCGATGGTGATATTCGAGAGGGGAAAAAGACTTGTTTGTTGATTGAATCGCTTAATAAATTAGAAAAAAATAAAAGAAAGATACTTGAGAACTTAATTGAAAAGTCGGAGATGGAAGAAGCGGATGTTTTGCATGTAAAAGAATTATTCCAAGAAGCAGATGCGATTAACTCTTGTAAAGATTTAGCTAATAAATATTATAGAGAGGCAAAATCTGCTTTAGAAGAATTAATGCTTGTTATTAACCATTCAGAGGCAGAATTTTTTGAGAGTTTGCTAAAATTTGTAGCAGAAAGAAAATTTTAATTATTTTAATCATTTTTTGGACTTTTTTAGGCTATTATCAATAGTGTGTCTTAATAATATTTTTCAAAAACTCAAATTTAAATAAGAATCATTAAGCTAGAAATATGAATTTGATAGAATGAATAGATTTGTGAGAAAGTTGACTTTTAAAAATAGCCTAAATAAAGCTCCTTACGATATTTTAATAGTTGACGATAGTAAGTATATAATTGAGTTACTTACTAAGATGTTTACATTGAAAGGGTATAAATGTAATGCTGTGAGAGATTATCCAAGTGCGATGAATGAATTAAATAATAACAAGCCAAGATTAATATTTCTAGATGTAAATATGCCCGATATCAATGGATATGAATTTTGTAAAAATATTAAATCAAGTGAAAAACATAAAGATATTCTTGTCTATTATTTGACTGGAACATCTCAATCTGAAATTTCTATAAAAACTTTAGAGACTAAAGCAGATGGGTTTATAACAAAACCATTTGATTTATCAGATTTTAATGATGTTTTTGAATATATAAATCTTAAAAAAGATAGTTAAATTTCATTTAACCAATTTTAATATTAGCTCTTTTTATCTAGAATTTCTTTAGTAAATGCATGAATATATTCCAAAAGTTCTCAACACTCTGAATATCCAAACGTTCATCAGGAGAATGCAGAGCATCAATAGTAGGTCCTATTGTAATCATATCGAGTTCTGGGTAATTCAATCTGAATACTCCAGGTTCTAAGTTTACATGAACTGCCGTAATGATTATATTTTCCATCGATAATTCTTCATATGTTTCTTTAGTAAGTTTTAGCAATGGTGAATCAAAATTAGGATTCCATTCTCCAAAGCCTCCCGTTTGTCTGGATCTTATTTTTATACTACCATCTTCAAATAAATTAATAATTTTTTCAGATACTTCTCTATAGGAGGTATTTTCAAAACTTCTCTGCATTGTATCAATTTTAATACGGTTTTTTTTAGTAATAATGAAAGCTAGATTTGTTGATGTATGCACTAAATCATCGAATTTAGGATGCATTGAAATGGGACCATGAGGAAATGAGTTTAAGACCTTTAAAAATTTATCTTGAAATACCTTAGAAAAAACAAAAGCTTCAGAATAATGCTCCGTTTTTAGAAATGATATATCCATATTTTGCTCAATTTTTGAAAATTGTTTCTCTATTTCTGATATTAGATTATTTAAAAAACCTTGAACTTGTTGAATCTCATCGTTTTTAATATAAATAACTGCTGTAGCTTCTCTTGGTAGAACATTGCGATGTTCACTACCACCATCTATAGTTTTGACACGAATTGAAAACTTATTATTTAATTCCCCTAATATCTTAGCAATAAGTTTTATAGCATTTGCACGCCCTCTGTGAATATCACCCCCTGAATGTCCCCCGAGCAAACCAGTTATTTTTATTTTTAAAGGACTTAAATTATCTTCTATTTGATTGATATTTACTACATCAGCCTTAATTTCTATATATGTAATTAAAGCTCCAACGCAACCTATCGTAATTATATTTTCTCTGACCGAATCAAGATTTATTAATGAATTACTTCTTAATAGTCCTTTATCAATTTGCATTGCTCCAAACATACCAGATTCTTCACCTACTGTAAATAATAAATCTATTTCCAACTCTTCAAAAATTAATTCACCGTTGTAAATTTTTTTCATTAATGTTAAAGAATATGCCATACCTGTCGCATTGTCAGCTCCTAAAGTAGTTCCTTCAGCAGTAAGCCATTTTTTACCATCAAGATTAATGACCTTTAGTTTTAGGGGATCTTTAGAGAAATCATGTTCAACATCTTTATTCTTCTCGCAAATCATGTCCATATGGCTTTGTATAATTATAATAGTTTTTTTTTCTTTTTTTGAGGGTATTATTATTAAAATATTTCCAGCTTTATCGATTTTGGTCTCAAAATTGAATTTTTCTGCTTCATTTCTTATAAATTCTCTAACCTTACCCTCATTGCCACTACAATGCGGGATTTTAGAGATTTTTTCAAAATAGTCCCAAAATTCTGACGGAGATCCCAAATTATGAAGATTGTTTATCATGTCTCCTATTTACCTTAAGAATTTAAAAACATCGAGTTTATATTGATAGAAAAAGTCTATTGCTTTAAAAGATTATAATTTGATTTTATAAACTAAAATTGATTTGACATTTTTTCTTTGTATAAATAAATGGCATTTTGATTGATATTTTGTTTATTTAAAAGAATCCATATAAATTGGACTCTTTTTCATTAAAATAGATTGTTATGTTTAAATTCTTCAAGAGAAATTTCATTTCTAAACAAAATATTATATGTGTGAAAATAATTTTGGAAGAAATTAATGAAATATCCCCTGAAAAGATAGAAGTAAAACCTGAGAGAAGATATGATATTGACTCATTACGAGTGTTTGCAGTTATATTGCTGATTTATTTTCACACAGCCATGATTTTTAATGCCTGGTCTGTCTTTCACCTCAAAAACAATGAATTAAGTTTAGAAGCCGCATTGTTTGTATCTTTTCTTAATATTTGGCATATGCCTCTCTTCTTCTTTTTAGCGGGTATAAGTACATATTATGCTTTGAGATTTCGAACTGGAGAGGAATATTCTAAAGAACGTTTTAAAAGATTGCTGATTCCTCTAATATTTGGTATTTTAATAATTATACCTCCTCAAGTATATTATGAGCGATTAGCCTGGTGGAGTGAAACCCGGCACAGTCCAATTAATTTTAGTGGTACTTATCTCGAATTCTATCCTCAATTTTTTGTAGGGATTTATCCAAATGGTAATTTTAGCTGGCATCATCTGTGGTTCATGTGGTATTTATTCTTTATTTCTTTAATAACACTCCCATTATTCTTAAGGTTAAGGAGTGAAAATGGGAAACAGAAAATTTCAAATATCGCTTCCTCATTTGAAAAAGGTCGAAAAATATTTCTTTTAGCTATTCCATTAATAATAGTTAATATCTCGCTTCGATGGATATTTCCGGAAACTCATAACTTTATATTTGATTGGGCAGCAATTCTCCATTTTATGTTAATTTTCATATTTGGATTTGTAATTGTGGCTGACTCTCGTTTTGAGGATTCAATAGCTCGCAATAAAGGATTAGCTCTTTTGTTAGGGATAGTGATAGCGAGTTTTACATTAACATTTGACGCACTATTTTATATCGATTCTACTTTTAATTCTAAAATAACAGCCTTTACAGTTACTAATCCCGCTATTATAATATTGATGTACATAATAGGGACGGGACTTTGGTCTTTATGTGTTTGGTGTTGGTTAATTGCATTTTTAGGATATGGTAGGAAGTATTTAAATAAAGAAAATTCATTTATTAAACATTTTAGTGAAATTGCTCTGCCTTATTATATTTTGCATCAAACAATAATAATAATCATTGGTTTTTATGTAATTCAATGGGAAACAAGTATTTTAATAAAATATTTAGTAATTAGTACAGCTGCTTTATTCATAACGCTTTTAGGCTGTGAGTTAATTAAAACAAATAATATTACCCGGTTTATATTTGGAATGAAATTAATCAATAAAAAAAATTAGACTCTATCTAGTTTTCCAAAATTAGGAATTGCCATTCGCATTGGTAATCCTTCTGAATCGTATTCATATTTATCGGGAAGAAATCGCAGATTTGATAGACCTTTAAATCCAGATATTGCTAAAATCCAAGCGTCTAAAATATCATCTACAAGGACTTTCTCTTTTGAAAGTTGAAAGATTGCTTCATTTAAAATTTGTTTAGGGTTTTTATAGAAAGAATCTATGACCAATAATCTTTCTTTGATTCCATCTTCTTTTTTTTTATAGTGTTTCATGGGAGTATTATTTGAAAGAGCAGCAAAACATAACTCTGGATGAGATTCTATGAATACTTTAGAAGCCTTAGGATCATTTCGTAATAAAATGTCGACCTCTCTAATCTTTCCAGTAATATTCCACGTCTGTTTAGACAATCCATTACCTGTCATTTTTCTATTAATTTGATTGGCTTCGATATAGGTATCTGCATATAACGAAGCACGGCAAGGTGTTGGAAATATGCTGGATGATCGATTTCTTGTGAGAAATTTACGAGCTGCTTTATCACATAACCTTGGCTCGCTTCCATTATCTTTTAATCCAATAGGTATATCAATCATAATCAATTTAGTATAAGAAAATTTGTTCCAGAGCTCTTGTATTGTGGGAAATATTTCAAATTTCCATTCTTTTGGATCTTCTCTATATGCAATAACCCATCCAGATTGGCAACCGTCAATACCTATACACGTGATCGATTTTTCCATTATTTAGCTATTTTCCTTGTATCCATACCTTCAATTTTTTCATTGACATTAAATTACTCAAGAAATTTACTCAGTTTCCATTCCAATAAGCCCGTAATTCAATACAATTACGGAAAACTTCAAGTGGGTTAAAGGGTGCATCCCAGGGTTCACCCTGAAATTCGCGATATGCTCTGTTAACACTAAAACACAACCGCTCGGGTTCGGTCCATTCAGAATAAGGTCCGAGATCGATCTTCTTCGATGCCTCAAGAGGATCAAGTCCCTCCTCAAAAAAACGCTTAGCCTCAGAAATGACAAACTCGAAGTAGTCTCGTAGTTCCTTTGCCCCATCGACACCACAGAGGGGACCATGCCCCGGGACAACAACCTCGGGCTTCAAAGATATTATGAGATCTAGCGCTTCAATCCATTTAGCATGTGTGCCTTCCCATCCGACAGGCGTGGATTGCCTGAAGACAATATCACCGGCAAAGACAACACTATGCTCAGGGAGATATACGATTAGATCACTTGAAGTATGTGCTGGACCAACATAAATGAGTTGGCAAGGATAACCATCCAATTCAAGATCAAGTCTATCCTCTATTAACCGATTTGGCAGTGTAATCTCAACCTCTGAAAAGTCGAATTTGCTTACAGCGTCAATAAATCCTTCAAACCCGGGTGGAATAGCCTTAGGTCTTCGTTTCCACGTGTGGAATAAAGCGGGATAACCTAGCTTTTTTTCTTTTTTCATTTCTTCAGCACAGAGATGGTGTGCAATAATTTCAGCGTCCTTAAAAAGCTGATTCCCCCATGTATGGTCTCCATTGTGATGGGTGTTTACGAGTCGGCGTATTGATTCAGGAGATATAGCTTTATATAGCTCTATCATCTGTCTTGTAAGATTCAAATCGTATAATGTATCAATAGCCAGCCCTCCACCCAGATTCACAAAGCCAGCATTATTACACCCAAATCCTCGGTCCTCCTGCAAACAAGCATATACATCCTTGGCAATTTTTTTAAGTTCCATTCTTATCCTTTTGCTTTTTCTATTGCTAAATTATTTAATTGAGTATTTTTTATAATTTTGTAAGGAAATTTCGTTATAAGATGTAAATTTCTTCTACTTATAAATCTTATTAAGGCATAAAAATGCATCAATCAAATGCATTTTAAACTATGGAAAAATAAATTGAAATAAATGCGATTAAGTCTTTAAAAATCCTCCACATCAAAAAAAAGAGAATATTCTTTCATTATTTAAAATTTAATATCGGAAAAAATAAAAATAATGAAGCAAATACCAACTTATTGAAAGTTTAGCAGATTTAAAAAATGTCAGATAAGGAAGAACGTGAGATAGGTAGAATCCAAGAACTTGAAAGCACTAATTTAGCAAGAGAGGAAATAAGAGATTTAGTTATAGAGACGAAAAAAGAAGTAGAAAGGGATAATGAGATATTAGCTGAACGTATCAATAAAGATTTTAAAAAATATAATATCAAATCATTCGATATAGTAGGAGCAATTGGCGCGGGTAAGACAGCACTTTTAGAAAAAATAAGCGAAAAAATATCTTCTAAGTATAAAACTTTAGTGATATGTGGAGATATAACTACGAGAGTCGATGCAGATCGAATAGAAAAACATAATGTTGAAACAGTTCAAATTAATACCGGGCGTGAGTGTGCACTAAACGCATATCATATCAATCAAATTATCAAAAATAAAGATTTAACGGAGTATGATGTTATTTTTATTGAAAATGTGGGGAATTTAATATGCCCTTCTGAATTTACTCTTGGTACAGATAAAAGAATAACAGTTGTTTCAATAACAGAGGGGGAATGGGTCATTGAAAAACATCCAATGCTATTCAAAATGTCAGATATCGCAGTAATTAATAAAATCGACCTCCTAGAACGGCTTGGAACTAATCTTGATAAGATGATAAGGGATGCTAAAAATTTTAATCCTAAAATAGAAGTTATAACCACAAGTGCCAAAACTGGCGAAAATATCAATAAATTAATAGAAATAATGGGTTTATGAAAATGAAAGAGTTAATAGAAAAAATAGAAAATTCAATTAAAGAAATAGATAAAGTCGATATAACTAAACTCAGCGATATATTTCACGATACTCTAAAAGAGATAAAAAACCACCATAAAATAGATTTATATATAGGAGATTTTCCAACATTTATAGAACCTGTATATCTTGGAAATAACGTTAAATTAGGTGATGATGTACTTTTAGGTCCTAATGTTTATATCGGAAATAATTCCGAACTTGGAGATTATGTTGAACTTTCAAATACAATAATATTAGAGAATGTTTCCCTTGGAAATAATTTTACTTTAGAGAATTGTATAGTGGCGAAGGATAGTAATTTAAATTTTGATATCTTAAAGGAAAAAAATTGTATTTTAAAGGGTATAACAGATACTAAAGAAAATATTGTAAAAATCCCTTTTTAATTATAATATATTTAAGGAACCTGCATTAATAATTAAAATGTTAGAAACAAACAACTCAAAACAAGTTTATCTTATTTTGGTACTAATTATAATTCTATGTCAAACAATTTTAACGATATTTTTTTTCGATTCCGTGCAAATAATTAGTAATTGGTTATTAACTATTATCTATCTTGTCTTAGGGTATATAGCTCTTAAATATTTTGAAAAGAATGCGGGATTCCCTGATATGCTCAATAATGAAATTAATTTCTATAATCGATTCTTCGTTCCATTCATCTTTGGATTGATTTTTGGAATAGGTGCAATTTTATTTGATTTAATTAATCCATATAAAGTCCCTCAACTTCCGTTTCCTATTTCAGTTCCATATTGGTTTTATGTTGGTATAACCGATGAGATTTTTTGGCGTTTATTTTTGTTGACATTTCTAATATGGGTGATTTCCTACAAATTATTGAAGGGTAAAAAGCAACAAAAGGTATTTTGGGGAGTCGCTATACTTGAAAGTGCTATTTATATCATAATTCAATTAATTTTGTTCATGTCTTTTGTTGGTCCAATTAATTCTTTAGTTCTAATACAAATCTTAATTATTTCTGGAGGGTACATTATAATAGCATGTTATTGCTACAGAAAAGGAGGTTTTCTTGCTGTAATTGTCGTTCGTTTAACCCAATATACTGTTTACCATATTTTATATGGAGGATTAACCTTTATATTATAATTTAACTACTAATTTTTATACACTATTATTTTTATAATCAGAAATTGGTTTTTTAAAAACCCAATGAAGTTTTTTAGGGAGATTATGATAATCTATTTTTGATATTACATTCGAGTAGTCTTGACTATTAAAAGTATTCCAAAATAATACAATTTTATCTCTAAAGTTAATCTTTTTGGTTCTTATATAATCAATAAGACCCGCGAAAGTTTTTCCCGTATAAGTTGGTTCGAGTGTAATTCCTTCGTTTTCTCTTATTAATTTAATTGCCTCAAGACCCTCAGGGGTTGGCTTACCGTATGTTTCTCCATAATAATTACCATCTATTATTAAATGCTTAAAAGACAGCTTTGGTATTGATTTATCGTATTTAGCTAGAAGCGCTCTTGATTTAATGGCTAAATTCTGAGTATTTTCAACACTTGCAAAAGAGGGGTCTGTGACTCGAATCGCGTAGACGATTGTTTTTAGTTTAGCAAGTTTTATCCCTAAAGTTAAACCCGCTGTTGTTCCCATGGATCCATTTGCTACGAAAATATAATCCGGTTCTGGCAATTTTTGATTATTAATTTGGTTTTTCAGCTCAAAAACGGCATCAACAAAACCTAAAGTGCCGAGTGGGGTACTTCCTCCGGAACCTATATAATAGAGATCTTTAATTTTACTCAACATCCGGCGAACCGTCAATCTCATGCCACGTTGAGTGTGAGAATAAGTTAAATTGTTTTTAAAATATAATTCAAGTAAAAGATTGTTTCTCACATAAATAGTTATAGGTTGAAAAACCAAGGCAGCATATGATTTCAAATTAAGCTCTTTACAAAATGCCGCAGTTGCCACACAGTGATTAGATCCGATCCCTCCAACTGTTAAGACTTTATTGCAATCTTTTTTTTTAGCATCAGCAAGGAGGAATTCCAGCTTTCGGGGTTTATTTCCCCCATATATCGGAGATGTAAGATCATCTTGTTTAATCCACAATGAATTAATACCCAAATAATCTTGAAGTTTCTTTAATTGTTTTACTGGAGTTCTCATGGGAGCCAAATTAATCCATGGAATACCCGATTCTAAATCTGGATAAGTTTCAAATAAAAACGGTTTTTTTCTGGACTCAGACATATTAGATCATGGTCTATTAATATGAGAATTAATCTAAATTTACTTGTTTATAATATTTTCTAAAAGAAAACTCATTTAAAAACGCCCACTATATAAAAATCTATGGAAAAAATACCACAAATTAAAGCAGAAATAACTGAGAAAAAAGGAAAAGAATGGCTTGGTCTACAAATGACTACAGAAAAACAGCTGGAATCACTTATGTGGTACTTAGAAAATCCAAAATTGCAAGAAAATCCAAAATTACTCGAAGAAATAATTGAACTTTATTTTATTGCAAAAGCAAGCGGATTTACGAAGATGGAAGGTATTATTCGTAAATTAGACCAACTAAGTATTACCTTAGGAAAATTCGATTATACAGAGAAAGAAGAAAACGTGGATAAAAAGCCAAAGTTTCTAAATTATCCTCAAGAAATTAAAGAACTAAGAAAAAAAATTGAGGTTTTAATGCAATCACCATACGGTACAAGTCTCCCTGAAACTACTAAACAATCCATAATTAATTTCATTAATTACTTAAACCATCCCGATTTACATAAAAGACCTAAATTATTTGATGATATATTTGAGAAATACGAAGAAGCCAAAGCTACTGATTTTATGAAAATGCAATCTTTTAATGATATGTTGAACATGCTTGAAATTAAATTTGGAGCGATAACCGAAGATATGAAGCAATATAAAACACTCGAAGAAAAAATGCAGGACCTGGAGGAAGAGAAGAAAAGACTTGCTGAAGAATGGGATAAGATAAGATCAGAACAAGACAAATTGAAAAGTGATAGAGAAAATTTAGTTGAAGAAAGAGAAAAATTGAAAGAGGAAAATCAGAAATTAAAAGATGATTTAGAAGCTTTAAAAGAAGAGTGGACACAGTTTGAAGAACAACGAAGTAAATTTAATGAAGAAAAGGATAATTTTCAAAAAGAAAGGGAAAAATTAAATGTAGACCTAACAAGACTTGAAAACGAAAGAAAAAAAATAGAAAACTCTTCAGGGAATATAAATCAAGTATAAACGTATGTACAGAATATTTTTTTCTTATGTACGTATTGTATTTTCATTTTTTGACCTATTTTAAGATTTTCATAAGTCGCTTCTATTCGCGATAAAAATTTTACCATAATTATTGAATACTTATAATAGAAACTGAAAAAAATTTCTCTTTAAAATGCATAATATTAAAATTTTGAAATAGCTTAAATTCTATAATTATTTTTAAAGTATATGGCTAATTCGACTAATAATTTTGATATTGCTGTGATTGGTGCCGGTCCAGG
>JBHLNT010000047.1:0-26528 GCA_048941265.1 Promethearchaeota archaeon | reverse complement strand
ATTAACATTTCAAAGCCAGTATAATCCAGAAGCTCAGCTAGTAATTTTATATCTAAATTTAACACTTTTATAGATTCTATAACAAATAAAATTTTATCTATTGAAATATAATCAACGTTATGGTTTCCTTTCTTTATTTCTATAAAACTAAAACTGAGTAAAAATTCTGTAAGCTTATATTTATCTAAATTTTTTAAAAAACTAATCTCTGAGATTTCAAACCACACTTCAGTGGCTTTATTATCGGTATCTCTTAAAATCCTATAAAGTTCTTGAAAGAATTGATTTAAAGATGCAAATGAGTATAAATTAGCCATAATTATTTATGGTCAAAATATAGAATTAAACAAAAAGAGAGTTCTGGAAAAGTAATAATAAGTAGAAAATTAAGGTAATTTCTTTCTATTGCTTTTGTTGGTAGAATATACCTCATAAAACCAATCCACTATGTATTGAAAGAAAAATCTTTCCCGAAGAACGTCATAGTGTGATTTTTGTCTCAGGGATGTCATTTTTGCTATATCCTCAGATTTCATTTCATTTTTTAAAATTAAATCCATGCGAGTTTTGAACTGATCCTCCATTTTGATTTCTCTAAGGATATTATTGATTGCATTTGTAATATCATCGATTAAGTTTTTAAAATCTATATTAATCTTTTTGATCTCATCTTGATGAGTATTTTGATAAAGAAACTCCTTAATTTTCCTTAAGATTCTTCCTTTTTTGTAATAATTAATCAATTCATTTTGATCAAGAATTTCTAACAAATAATTTGTTATTTTATTTATAACTTCAATATTTACATGAAAATCCCGCAATTCTTTTTCCAATCTAGTTAGAAATTGTTGTCTTAAAAATTGTTTATATTTTACAATTATAGCTTCATTCTCCCGGGCATCACTGCAGATTTCAATTACCTCTCCCTTAGGAGTAGAATATGTGAATCCATGTCCTTGGGGACCAAGTCCCCCTAATAATACCATTGAAAGAGAATAAAATTTGTAATTATTTTTTGCTAATATATTATCAATATTCTTAAAAATAACTTTTGGAGCAACTAAATGCTTTTTAACTATGGTATATGGGTCGCGTTCATACTCAAGATAAAAATAAACTTGATATTGATAGGAGATTGGAAATTCCATAAAATCGTTTGCCAAATTACTTTCATTTTTTAAGAAGTATTTTTTGAATTCTTTAATAAAATTCTTAGCAGAACTTAAATACCTGACGCTTAAGCCATAGATAGAATATTGGTTAAAGAATACATTTTTTATATAAAAGGCTAGTTGGTCTTGATCAGTATAATATAAATATTGTTCCCCTATAAAGAATTGATATAAGTCTTGAGGGATGGTTTTTCTTATGAATAACAGAAAACAATTAGATATTTCTCCAAATAAATCATGTAAATTGCTCGTTAGTAGAATATCTCTTTTAAGATTTTCTATAATTTTTAACTCCTCCTCTTTTAAGTCTCTCTCAAATAAGTTGTAATCATTACAAAAACGCAAGATATCAATTTCCTTTCCTAAACTCGAAGTCTGATAGCCCTCACTCACTTCTCGCACGCAATCTAAAACAAGGGCCGAAATTATTTCAAAACGGTTTGGAATTTTTCGGACATCGATAAAAATATCAAAATCAATTGAGGAATCCACCATTATTTCAAAATTTTCAAAATTTTTCGATCTAAGACAATTTCCAAGCCCTAAATAAAAATTTTTCTCAATTTTTTGCTTGATTTTATTATTGGATGATAAATCTAAAGTTGTAAAAAATTCATCTTCATTGAGATTTTCAATAGCATATTTAATCTTAGAGATTTCACCCGTTTTTAGAGATTTGACAATTGAATCGACAATCATAAACTTAATATCTTGAGGTATTTCTCCGTATTTTGAGTTGTAATAATTTTTCCCTATGAAAAAATCATAAAAATCTTGTCTATTTAACGACTCTTTTAAATTTTCAATTAAGACTGTTTGAAATTTACGAGAATCATTGATAATTATGTGATTTATATCATTTTTTATCAAAATTTCATAAAGCATTAGCAAAGTATCTGAAGAACCTTTATCTTTGAAAAAATCTAGGCAATCAGAAAAGAGATAAAATACGAAATCTTCATTATAATTCTTAATTTTAGGTAAATTTTTATTTAAATCTCTAATATTAAAGTCTAACATCCATTTATTTAGATATATTAAAAAAATCGGCAAATATTTAATATTTTGAAATACTTTTACACTTTTTTGACAGTGTCTACAGAAATATAATGTTCGAGTTTCATCAAAAGGACTTTTTGATTTGTAAATATTAGGAGATTTACAATTGAAGCAAAGCTTTTCTATGACTAATATATCTACGATTTCATCAATAAAATTTTCAACAAAATCGTTTGTTATAGAAATTTCTTTTATGTTATTATCTTCTCTATAATTTTTTAAATATCTTAAAATAACCTTGAATATATCACCATATAAATCTATAAGATCATAATCATTTACAGCTTGGATTTTTTTCGTAAGCCTTTGAAATTCAGTTAAGAAATTCACATTGAAACTTACAATTTCTTTGACAAGTTTTTCTAAGTCTATATCTTTCTTTACAATTCCTCGCTTTATTTTGAGCTTAACCTCATCGAAAAACTGATCCGCATCTGAATGTCTCATACCGTAAGAAATTTTAAATTTTAAAATTCAAAAAACTTATTGTTATATATCATAATAATCTTATTAAATAAATATTAAGTGGGTGAGATTAAATGGATATACAACTTCTAGAACCTAAATTTGAAGGAGATATGAGCCTTGAAGAAACCATATTCAAACGAAAAAGTATTAGGATCTTTTCAGATAAAGAAATTGAAATTGAAAAGATCTCACAGTTATTATGGGTTGCGCAAGGAAGTAATATCTCTAAGAGAACTGTGCCTTCAGCAGGCGCAATTTATCCTTTAGTGATTTATGTTTTCTTGAAAAAGAGGGGTCTTTATCTTTATCAATTTAAAAAACCATCATTAAAAATGGAAATAGAAGAAGAAGCAAATGAGAGTCTTCTTGCACAACTAGCACAATACGCCTTAGGTCAAAATTTCATCTATGAAGCTTATTTAAATATAATTATATGTGTTGATTTTCCAAAAATAACTCGAGGTTATGGAGAAAGAGGTAAAAGGTATGCTTTAATAGAAGTAGGACATTGTGCCCAAAATGTCCATTTAGAGGCTGTTGCTTTAGGTTTAGGTTCGGTTCCTATAGGTGCTTTTCGAGATCAACAGATTTCACAGCTTTTAAAGCTCCCTGAGGGTTTAGATCCGATATATATAATTCCTATTGGGTATGCAAGATAAATTATATATGAGTTATTGTCAAAAATTTCACATTATTCATACTTTAAGAGTCTTGTCTATAAATTTTCCAATTAGAATTTTATCAGCATAGGTCCCATCATTTAATAAACCAGTATATTTTTTTCTTCCTTCCACTGTATACTTCATTTTTTCAAGGTAGAGAATTTCCGCACTTTTATTTCCATCATAATATTCTGCTTCAAGTTTTTTAATTCCTTTTTCTTTAGCTATTTTTTCAAGTAAAGTTAACAATTCTACCCCTAATCCTTGATTTTGAAAATTAGGATGAATAGCAATTCCCCAAGTACCAATATGTGATTCCTTTTCATTAGAGGGGTTTAATTTTAAAGATGCGGATGCGATAATTCTTTTTTCAAACAAAGCTCCTATGAATATGGACATTTTATCATTTGAAAAGATATTATATAATTCTTTTTTATCTTTTTCTAAATTTTCCTCCTTAAAACCTTTAGCTAAGAATTTGCTTACTTTCCGCAACCAATTGTGTACAAATTCATAATTATTATTCAGTTCATAATCACTTTTGAATAAACGTTTAATATCTACAAATCGACCGTCTTTTAATGTGAATTTTT
The DNA here is from genome assembly GCA_048941265.1 of Promethearchaeota archaeon. Lineage (GTDB taxonomy): Archaea > Asgardarchaeota > Lokiarchaeia > Sigyniarchaeales > SOKP01 > LW40-45. The sequence goes on along the minus strand of JBHLNT010000047.1, from coordinate 22,574 downwards.
CATTCATTTTAGGAATCCTAATTCTTTAATACGTTTTAATATATTAAATTCAAATTTAATGTGTTAATAATTTTTTTTTTTAAACTTCTTGAATTCAATAACATATACAAAAATATTTGAATTCAGGTATAAATATGGATTTATTACCAAAAGTATTTAGAACAGAAGGAGATTGGGTTGAGTTTGATCCCTCTAAGATTTTTGAGAGTATTCAAATGGAAACTGGTATGACAGAAGCGGATACAAAAAAAATTACAGAGTTAGTTGTAAGAAGAATTATTAGTTCTGGGATAAAATTTCTTTCTGGACCTCATATTCGGGAAATTGTATGTTCTATTCTCTCAGAACAACATTTTGAAGAACAAAGAAAATTATATACTAGAATTGGAATGCCATTAATGGATTATGAAGAAATACTTGAGAAAGGACCAAAATCGAAACGTGGAGAAGTAATTAATCCCGAAAAAATCCATCATTGGGCTGCAAATCAATTAGCAGAAGAATATACTCTCTTAAGAATCCTTAATGATGAGGAATCTAAAGCGCATTTATATGGAGATATTCATATCCACAAATTAAAATATTTTGATTTAAGACCTTTAAGCCAAGCGTGGGATCCTCGTATGATTCTTAAAAATGGGTTACCTCCTGTTGAAAATTGGCCATATTGCAGTAAATCTAGGCCCGCAGAGGATCTAAGAACTGCAATCCATCATTTGGTTAAATGGTTAGCAATGTCTCAAGGAGAATTTAGTGGAGGACAGGGATTTAATTTTGTAACGACATTTTTAGCTCCGTACGCCAAAGGTTTAAATCAAAATGAGATCAATCATAACATGCACGAATTAATTTACGAAATAAACCAACTAGCGGCTGTAATTGGACGAGACACTCCAATTACCTCAATATCATGTAGTCCAGGAATTTTGGATATTTTTTCAGAAGTACCCGCAATAGGTCCACATGGTAAAATTTTTGGTATCTATGGAGATTATATTAATGAAAATATTAAACTATTTGATTTTATTAGTAAAATATTTACCCATGGAGATAATGAGGGAAATGAATTTAATTATCCTAAACATATAATCTACATAAACAAGGATTGGCTAGAGGTATTGAATAGTTCCTATTCTAAAGTTTGGGAAGAGATAAAAACGGGCAAAAATGTTTATATTGTTAATTTATGTGCTCAATGGGTTAAAGAAGAAATAAAAAACCAATATGAAGGAGAAAAAATTCATAATATAGGAACCCTTCAAAATATTAGCCTAAATCTGCCCAGATATGCTTATATAAGCAAAGACCAAGATAAATTTATCGAAATTTTAAAAGATAAGATGAAAATCTGTATTCAAATTTTTAAAAAAAAATATGAAATAATAGAAAAAAGATTAAGGTCCAAACACTTACCTTTATGCAGCAGTTTTATAAAAAATCATGAACAATTATTTAAATTAGAAAATCAAAACTTAGCTTTTAATTTTATAGGACTAAATGAAACAATTAAATTTTTAACTAATTATGAGCTTCATGAACATGCGGATGCTTTTGAATTTGGAAAGAAAATCATTCATGAAATGAAGAAGTTCTGTGAGGTAATTGGAAATGAAGATGGGAAAAGTTATGTATTACAAGAAAATCTTTCAAATAAAGTATTATTCCGATTTAAAAGATTAGATTTAAAACACTTTCCTGAGACCACAAGACCATTATTAAAAGAAGTAAATGCGTATTACACGAATTCATCTCATTTTAGGAAAAATATTAAAGTAGGTTTAATGAAAAGAATCTCTCAACAGGGTGAATTTCATGAGATAATGAAAAATGGACTTAATATCGTAGAAATTTCACTAAATGAGGTACAAAATATACAAGAATTAATAAAAACAATTTGTGGGAGTTCAAAAATCTCATGTATTAGATTTAAATCCTAATTCTCTATCATTTTTAGACATTTCTCAATTTTTATCAAACATAAGTCTTTATATAAAAATTAATATCTTTATATTAGAATATTATAGTTATTTATATTTTGAGTAATGATTTCATTTAACTAAATCAAAAAAAATTCTAGCATATCAGACCACTAAAAATTGTAATAAAATCAACAGTATATGACAAATAAAAATATAATTAAATCAATAATACTTAGTATTTTTGACGATAATGGGCCGACTCCAAAAATTTATTGGCCAGAAACTTTAGAGGAAGGGGCCCGCCTATTAATTGCTACTAAAACAATAAGTCTACTTATGGGCGATGTTATATATCAAAATGGCAATTCTATTGAGGATATTAATTATTTTGGAGTCCTTCCTTTTCCCGATTTAGGATTAAAGGGATTAACTTACTTCTTTCTAATTGCTGACGAAAATGCGAGGGGAAACGCTATGGCCGCAACAATTACAGTCTTAATAGACGAAGAAAAATCAACTTTCTTTTATGAAAATATGAAATATTTAAGAGTTATTATCGATAAGACAGCTACAGAAATACAAAATTCTGATAATCTCGAACAGTACCAAAAAATTATGAATGATTTAAGAGAAGAGTTAGTTGCGTTTTGTAATGATTTAAAAGATCCTTTTTCTTCACAAAGAAAAATTAAAGTTGTACTTGCAGGATTAGATAGAGCTGGTAAGACAAGTTTTCTATTTGGAGTAAAAAAAAAATATTCTGAAATAATTAAAGCATTACCCACTAAGGGTGTGGAGAGATCTGAAGAGACTATTTTTGAGGAACAATATTCTCATATTACTATATGGGATTTAGGAGGTCAAAAACGATATCGAGAAAAATATCTGGAGCAGAGTAAATTTTATCTTTATAATATAGATTTATTATTTTACTTAATTGATATACAAGATTTTAGGAGAGTGATGGAGTCATTAGAACTCTTTTCTAATATCATCGAATCATTGAAAGAACTTGATGAATACCCTCCGATTGTTATATGTTTAAATAAATTTGACCCGGATATTAAGAGTTCTGAAGAAATTAATAGAAATATGGAAATCATCACTTCTCAAATAGAAAGAAAAGCTGAAAACTTCTTCATTAAAATTTTTAAAACCTCAATATTTGATTACTGGTCCCTTGTCTCGGCTTATTCTTACGGACTTTCTCAGTTGAGCCCCAACAGAGAATTTTTTAAAAACCGACTGAAAATCTTTGCGGATAATACCGATGCTGATGCTTTATTATTACTAAATGAGAATGGTATAATCTTGTCTAGCTATTCTAAGGAAGAAATTCCAACCAAAGTATTTGAAATTTCAGCCCCACACTTCCAAACATTATATAAAACGTTTAAAGAATTTAAGCTCTTAAAGAAAGATTATATCATTTCTTCTGGTATGAAAACTGATTCAAAAAACATCATTTTTAAAAAAATTCAAGTTAATAAATATACTCTATATTTACTTTTATTTATGGAAGAAAATAGTATAGAGAAAATCGAAAAATTTTTACCGAATTTTTCAAATATCCTTACAGAATTAATAAGTTCATATATTTAAGTTTTGCCGAAGTTCTAATTTTTGCTTTCTAAGATTTCTTTCAAAAAAGTCAGAATAAAAAGTAGTATATTTATTAAAATTTATAATAGGGAGTAGTTATTATAAAAGTAAAAATTAATTTTTGAATAGTTCGAATCTTGATCTATAAAATATTCTTAATCGATGCTGATAATGGTGTGTCCTTATTAGAATTCACATTTAAAGAATTTAAAAAATCTATCTCAACAGTACAGGATGAAATTTTGGCAGTTTTTTTTAGTATAATAAATCGGATGATTGATGACGTTCAGGAAGGTATGGCAAAAGGAAGAAGAGTAAATGAAATGACTCGGGTTGTTGAATCTGAGGAATCAACCATAATTATTTACTACCATCCCTTATCGAGAATCCTTTTTTGCTCAATTTCGGATGCGGATGATGAAACTAATACCATAAGAATGGTACTTCATAAAATAGGTGGTCGATTTTGGAAGAAACATCAGAGCGATCTTAAAATATATAGAACAACTACCGAAAAAAATAGATTTAAAGCTTTTAAAACAGAGATTGAAAATTTAAGCCTTGGAGGTCGCATTGCGGAAGTCTTTCCGAAAGTCTTAATTATGAAATCAGTGCTTGATAAAATCTTGAGTATGGGGATGATAAATGACTTCGAACTTAAAGTCGCTCTAAAATGCAACGGAGAAAACTCCCCTCTCCAAATTTCAAGATTATTAGAAACCTCCAGAAATGAAATCAACGATGTTCTTAAAAAATTACATGAATTAGATATTATTAAAATGTAAAGAATTTGCTCAGCATTTAAAATTATTGTTAATTTTTAAAGATTTGACTAATTTTCCATGGTTAATATCGTAAAAATTAAAAATTTTCATACTTTATCTTGATTAATTAATTAAGAGATTTTTTTGGTATAAATTATGGAAAAAACTGAAGACGCTAGCATTAAACCCCAAGCTATTGTTAAATCGCCCTCTAGGGAAGCACTTTTAAGAAAAGGAAGTGGTTTTTCCTTAGGTGAAATAAAGGCAGCAGCAAAAAGTATCCAAATGATTAGAACATTAGGTATAAAAATAGATTTTGAAAGAAAATCAGTTCATCAATCTAATATTGAACAATTAAAAAAAATAAAAGTACCTGTTAGGAAAGAAAAAAAAAGACCACCCTTCATTCGAAAAGAAAAGAAAGTAAGAGTTAGAACAAAGAAAGTAAAGAAGAAAACAAAACCAGTTGAAAAAGTGAAAGTCCCTGCTCAAAAACCAGTTAAGGTGGCTAAAATTCCTAAACAAAAAGTTAAGCAACCTAGCAAAGCAAAAAGAATCCCAAAAATCAAAATAAAAGAGAAACCAATAGAAAAAGAAGAATTAGTTCCAATTATTGAGGAAAAACTAGATGAAAAAGAAAAACCTAAAAAGAAAGAAATAGTCAAGGAAGAAAAAATAGGAACTCCATTAACTGAATTATCAGGCTTGGGTAAAGCGACTGTGAAGAAATTCAATGAAGTAGGTGTTAATACTGTTGAAGATTTAATAAAAGAAATCCCAGAGGAATTAAGTATGATAATTTCAGGGGTTTCTGAAGAGAGAATAAAAAAATGGATTAATGAAGGGAAAGATTTATTAAAGAAATAAATCTATCCTAAATCTCTTAAAATTATCGTTGACTTAATCTTCTAAATTTTTAATATTGGTTTAGCTATTTCAGACTGAATTAACAATTTCATTATAGAAATAAGGATAAAACCATAATTTTAAATTTTTTAAATATATAAATCAATAAAGAGAGTGATTAAGTAAATACTAGTATAATAAAGCTTAAGATGCAAAAGAATTATTATATTTATGAAAAACCAGAACTTAATATTACAATTTACAAATTACCTATATGGTTCAAAGAAACTTCATATGAAGGAGATGAAAAGAGGGGAACCATATTATTTAATTCATATAACGAATATGATGAAATTTATGGGAGCAACGCCAAAATTGAAATCAACATATTGAAAAAAGAAAGATTAGATTTTTATCATCCAAAGGAAGTTCAAGAATCTATAAATTTATATAATGCAATTAATGTGGTTGTTACAAAAAAAGAAAGTGCATGGTTAAACAGCCATGAGTTTACGTATTGGTTTGGAAATAGAACCAAGATGATGAGAAAAAGATATTATCAAGAAAATCACATTCATGGCTTATTTTATTGTGAGTTAAGTGAGAGACAATTTGATATTCATTCAGTTGTAGTAAGGAACCATTATGAAGGCTTTAAACCCTTTCTTTTAGAAGCCTACAATTCAATAAATTGTCATTAAGTCTTTATTATTACCTAGTTTTTTGAGTTAAAATGAAAAAATTGTCTTTATTAGTAGATCCCCCCAAGATCCTAAACTCTTTCATTTTAAAACGGTTAATCAAATTTTTTATTTCTCGCTTTGAAAAGAAATGATAAAAACGATTATAGGTTTTATTCTCAGCTGATACTGTCCAAGGAACAAATTTATCTCCAAAATCTGTTAACTCTAATTCTCTTTGATATCTTTTATAATTTACTTTAAAAGTTCGATTAAACCAATCTTTAATAAAATATTTTATAAGTTTTTTTTGCCATCTGCGCCATACAGTTAATAAAAAATACCCATTTTTAGTTAATAGATTATTTATCTGATGTATGACTCTTTTTCTTTCAGAATTATATTTGATATGATGAATTGTAGCAATTGAAAAAATATTTTGAACAGAATATGCTCTAACAGGAATGTATTTTATATCTCCAAGAATTAATTGAATATTATTTTGTTCGATTTTAGAAAAAAGAGTAGAATTTATTATACGATCTTGAGCGATTTTTATAAACTCAAAAGAATTATCAATACCAATTAACCTATTATTCATATTCTTTTTAAATAACTTAAAATTTCGTCCATTACCACAACCTAAATCGAGGCAAAATCCATTAAAACGATATCCTTTCTTGTATAATCCATTTAAAAATTGACCTAGAGAGATCCATGGTTGGTTTCTTTTCGAATTGTAATCACTAGCAATTTTATTATAATAGTAGGTTTCCATTATCTTAGAATTATTTTGTGTAAAGGAATGATTAATGATATACAATATAAATATCGTCATATCATCAAAAACATTACGATAGAGCTATTATTACAAAATAAAAAAATATTTACTCAAGTATGGAGATATAAGATAAAATTTGTAAATTAAAGCCGTATTCATTGGATTTCAAATAATCTATTTCGAAATCTATAAAGGTGAAAAGGATGTAATTTTTAAACTATTCTTATTTTCTATTGATAATTGTATTTACTTTTAAAAACACATCATAATAATTAGATTTAAACCTATCATAATATCCTTATAAATTAGAATAATTTATCTCAATTATAATAATCCTTTATTATTTAAAAATCGATAAATGGAAGAATTAGCCAGTTTATTAGCAGCATTCTATCAGGAATTTCAAAGTGAAATTTTAGATTTCTATCAGAGATTCTATTGGTATACTCTAGAAATTTTAGAGGAAAGAGATCTTCATTTTCCTATAGATGAATTTAATAATAAGGAAAAATTTAGCAGAGAAATCATAGAAAGAGTAATCGAAATAACAAACCTGGCATTAATGACTATTGGCGTCCCTAAAGTAAAATTAAACACGGTACTTAAACAATTCAAAGAAAATCTCTTAGAAAATTCAAAAAATAATATAAATTATTACAATAATTTAGATAAGCATTTAAGAGAGTATATTGAACAACAACTTCTCGAAATTTTATTAGAATATTTATTCGAAAGAGATTCTTCAAAAATGAAGAAATTAAATCTTTTTGATTTGTTACCTAATAATTTTATTAATAACCTCGATAATTTTAAACAAGAACATGAAATATCAGCCTTGACAAATAATATAATAAAAGAAAATATATCAGTTCTCACGAATTATATAAATCCTTCTGATTTCTCAATTGATTTGACAAGGATTAGTGCTGAAAAAAAAAATATTTACAAGTCTACATCGCAGCTAATTCAACAACCAAATTCTATAACCCAAGAAATTCATGAACCTTCTTTATATTATTTCTTAAAATTCAATCCAATTAAGGAAGAAGTTCTGAAAAAATTCAATATTAATAAAGATAATTTAATAAATAGTATTATTAGAAATCAAGACTTTTATGACTTAGAAAATCTCTTTTATCTTATTTCTATACTTCAAATGCTAAATATTAATCTCCCTTTTAAGGTAGATGAAATTATTCATATCCTCAAAAGATTTGTAAGTAGCAAAACTTTTTGTTCTTCTAAAGATGGAAAACCAGATCCAATTAGTAATTACTTTGGACTTTCAATTCTTTTAGAATTAAAAATCTTAAATAATACGGATATAATCAATGTTTCTGACATTCAAGTTTACTTCGAGTCTGAATTGAAAGATTTTATACGGGAGAATTTACATTTAAATTTTTATAAAATCCTCTGCTTAAAACTACTAGAACAAAGTGATGCAATTAGAGAAATTAAAACACATCAGATAAATCCAATTTTAAGTTTAGATATTTTCTCAAGCAAGGAATCAATCAATCAAATATTAGATATCTTTGAACAATTATCAATTATACAACTGTTAGACAACATAATAAATTTAAATCAATTCAGATATTATGCTATAAAATTGAAAAATATTATAACGCAAAATGATAAAATTTACCTCTCTATAACGGATTCTGCCAGAATGCTCTTAATTTTCGACTTACTCGATTTAAAAAGAATAGAATCCGAATTCTGTAAAGAATTGTTCAATTTTATAACAGAGAGCACTACTTTTTTCGACTCTGATAATTCAAATGAGTATTTTAATTGGAAAATAGAAAAATCTGCATTAACTATCGAATTAAGAATGTTATTTTGGGCACTTATAGCAGGTGCACAATACGCAGAATTAAGTTAACTCAATTTAGAGTTTTTTTGTTCTAATTTAAGAATAGTTAAGACAAAATTTTTAGCCGTCGGTTTAATTTTTCCTTTCTTAGCCACTTCATTCCATTTTTCAATAAGCACATTATTAGCACTCATTTCTTCAATAGTTGTTTTACCAACTTTAATCCACTCATCCTCATCTATGAGTGGATTATCATCACCAATTCCAGGGCAATATTTCATACCCTTCTCTGTATATTGCATTTTTATCTTGGCTTGATTTGGATTTTCTTTATTAAAGAAAATTCGGAAAGTAAATGGAAATGTCCGACAAAACATTGGTCTGATTTTATATATTAAACATTTTTTTCGCTTATCATTATAAAAGTAACATTTTCCAGAGGAATCTTTTTTTAAGCCTATAAAAGCTAAGCCTCGCTCGGTTTCTAATGGAGGAACAACCATTTTTTTTGTTTCTTCTTCAGTAGGTTTTTTATCAAAAATATAAAATCCGAGGATTTCTAAAATCTCCTCGACTGTTAATTTTAGACCATTCTTAATTCTTAAAATATCAGAATAAGTAAGATTTACAAGAGTATTCTTATCAATACAACAATTTCCGCATCTTGTACAGACAAACCTAAGTTCTTTAAATTCTTCTTTTTTCTGTACCATATATAAAAATAAAAAAAGGAGATATAATAAAATTATATTAAGTTGTATTTTTCATCTTGACTAGGAATAATAATTTTCCTATTAAGAAGAGTTTCTATGGATTCTATTATCAAATCTTTGTTTTCTTCATGCACTACTTCTAAAATATAATCCAAATAAAATTCGTTTTTCCCCCTACCTTTTAGAAATGAGTAAATAACATTTAATATTCGCAACTCCATGGAATTGAGTTCATTATCTTTTCGAATTTTTGCTATGATTTCTGGTTTTGTTAATATACAAGGCTCTTTATAATATAATTCAAAATGGTCATTTAAAATAGGAGGGATATCCCTTTCAAATTCATCTAGATCTCCATCCCAACTATCAAATCTCTCCTTCAAATTAGAATAAATATCTAATGAAAAGTTTGCGACATGTTTTCTTAATCTCTCAGAAGCTTTATCTCGAAGAATAAAAATTGTTCTTACAATCCCCTTGTCCGCAATCAAGCAATGAAAGTGCTTGAAATCAATTTCAAGTATTCTTTCTTCTTTACTTACTTCTTTTTCATCGGCAATAATGGTTCCTTTCCCCGAAATTTCTTCCCCAATTGTAGTTATTGCCTGAATAAATCCAGAAAATAATTCCTTTTTTTGGTGCTCTAATATTGAATAGCTCTTTAAATAAACTGGCACACCTCCAGATTTGTGAATAATAACTACTGCTTGAATATTTTGAAGATCTTTATATCTTTGTGTTTTTGCTATCAATTCTGCTTCTTTTCTTTCTTTTCGAGGTATGAAAACGTAAGATCTTAGACTTAAAACACTTAATATACTAACTATAATGATTAATGCCCCAATTATAATCCAAAATAGTAAATCGGTTTCTTCAGTCAATTCTAATTCTAACACTATTTCACTATCGGAAAATCCTATTTTTGATGCGTGAATCTCAATCTTATGCAAACCTGTCGATTTAAAGTTATTAGTCTCAATTGTTGCTTCATAAACTCCAGGAGAAGCTTCCTCAAGATATTCTTTTTTCCCATCCTCCCATTCAAAATAAACAACGGCACCTGAGATTGGCAAGTCATTTTCATCATCATAAAGATATACTCTTAAGGGAATGATATCCCCGAGAAATGCTTCTAATCTTAAATCATCTTCAGCCTCTTCGGGTTTTAATAGTTCTAACTTACTTTCATGAGATATAATAAAACTGGAAGATATACCACCTAATGCTGTTCCATTTCTCCATAAAAGCTTATAAATGTATACTCCTCCAAGGGTATTTTTTGATGTGAATGGTATTAATGAAAATATTACCTGACCATTTAATTCCGGGGTAATACTATTATTATACCAAAGTTCATTCTGTGGATCATATATTACTAAATTTACAAGAGTATAATTCAAATGCGGTGGAATTTTATTATTATAAGTTATATTTGTCTTAATCTTCGTGGATTCCCCAGATGTAAAACTACTATGTGTCCATTGACCGTTTTTTAGCATTTTAGTATTTGTGACATTGATATAGTTAGGCGAGCTCGCTTTAAATGACCACCACCCATAAAAAACAGCTTCTGTTTTATTAATTTTCAAGTAATTATCCCCTACTTCTCCACCTTCAAAGGTTCTTAAGTTATTACCCTGATCTTTTACGTAATGAAATTTCCAATTTAGTGGTTTTTCAATTATAAACTCAAAATCTGAATACTGAGGAGGCCAATAAAAATTATGTAAAAATTCCCAAATTATTGTGCCGTTTTCCAAAATCTTATATGAAATACCCTCATCATGTTCTTGATTGATTTTGGACGTTGACTTATGATATCCATATAGAGTTGTGTTTAAATCAAATTTAATGCTTGGAGATGTTGTATTTATGGTTAGAATAACAGGATCTTTTTGCGGTATATCAATAAAATCTCGGGATGCATAACCCCATTGATTACCATCGAATAGATTAACACTATTTATTGTTAAATTTATTCCCTCTTGAGTCGAATTAGCAATGGTTGTCAGTCCTAAAGTAATGTTATCAAACCAAAATATTTGTTGAGAATTATCGACATAGTAACTATATGTTGTGAAACTTTTACTTTTAATGCCAAATGATATATTAAGTTGTTGATCATTAAGTATATTATCAAAAACATTAGACGTATTTGACCATAGTTCGAGATTATATTTTCCAGTAGAATGCCATTGATTTCTACCCAAATCAACTATCTCCAGTAAGGATTTTGAATAAATTTCTTGATTATTTATAGCAAAGTAGAGGAAATTATTTCCAGCATCCATTGCAAATTGAGGATAATAGTCAAAGCTAATATATGCATCAATCAATTTGCCTCTTGGAATAGAAATATTTTGATATATCTCAATATAATCCCCCTTATAATAAGTTGTCCTATATGTGTTATATGTTGCATCAAAAAATGAATTTCCATGCATTCCAAGATAAAAGGCTGTGGAACCATTCATCAATCCTGATCCAAATGTTGTTCTCACACTACTATCTACATCATTCGATGAGCCCCATGAATAAAAATTTATTTGCGAATTTGAACTAGCATTTATAAATTCATAGTAGTTAATAATATATCCATCACCCGGATTTGGGCCTGTATTATCAGACTCGATGTAAACCCGTAATGAATCTCCAACTATCCAAGGAGAGAAAAAATCTTCTTTAAAACCTGTATCTATATAATATCGTACAAAATTTTCATCTTCGATAAATATATAATCTAAATAATATTGAAAAGAGATATTAACAAAATGTACTCTCATGGCTGTTGCACCTGCAGTAATTGGTGCGTCAATTGTAACTAGATTATCATTTTCGTCTTCGTTATATCCATAATTTTTTACAAGAGGATAATCCACTCTAAAGCTAGTTATTGGGTAAATATCGCTATTATTTATCCAATTTCTCGTATCTTGAATGTTTGAAATCGAATTCTCTATCTTCGAGATCTTCCAATTATTAACAGTATCTAAATCATAAGAAAAATTTAGTTCTTCTTCATTTGTTAACGAAACTTCTTGATTCGGTTTATATAGATTACCATAATCAGTAATATTTAAGGCTTCTTCCGTTCCCTGAAATAATATGTCTTTATCAGCAGAAATCCTTAAACTATCATTAAAAGTAGTAAGATTTTGATTCTCATTTACTTTACAGTTAGGTGATAATAAAGGGGAAATATTATTAATCTGAATTAGAAATAAAATCACAATTATTGATGATAAAAACGAAATTTCTAAAATTCCTTTATTTTTAATTTTTTTTTTGTTTCGAATTGAACGCATTTTAGCATCCTTTATACAATTCTAACCCGTAACTCTTAACTTAAAATTGTAGAATTTTGTATACTGAAATAATAAAAATTTGATTTTATAAATATATTTTTAAATTTTCAGAACCACTTAAGGGGATAGGTTATATGTGTTAGTATCTCCCTTTAAAATGAAAGACATTCAAGAGTCAATTTTTATTCTTCAAATTTCCATTTCTTCTCTTTATATGAAATACAAAAAATATGGTCGCAGCTTCCATTATAAAAAAAGAAAGTAATGAATATATTTCTTGATCAAAATTAATAAAGCTATAAAAAAGTAATATGCTAAAAAAGCTAGAGGTCAGTATCATTCCAGTTATAGGCAAAATGGCATTGCTACCTGTCACTTTCCTAACTTTAAAGTTAGTAAGGTTGATAATGAAAAATATTTGAGCAAAAATTAGGCCTGCAAGACCTGCGATTGCAAGAGCTCCCCCAGTAAATAATGCGAGAATTATGCTAATAATTCCAGTAGTAATAATTGAAATAAAAGGAACTTTATTTTTATTGATCTTGGAGATTTTTTGTGGAAGTACTTCGTCCTTAGCCATCATATAAGCAAGACGAGAAGAACCCAACATAGTCGCATTTAATGCACTTGTTGTTGATAAAAGAGCTCCGAATATTATTAAAAACATACCTAATATTCCTATTGAAATTAAAGCAGCTAAAGCTATAGAAACCTCTGCATTATGTGCATCCTCACTGATTATTTCAGATACACCTAAAACAGCCATTGTTGTGAAACCAACTAAATAATAAATAATCATTGCAAATATAACAGCCCATTTCATCATTTTTAGACCTCCTTCTTTATCATCCATTTCATGAGAACCATAGGCTATTAATTGGAAACCTTCATAGGATATAAGAATACAGCTACTCCCAAGTACTATTCCTATAATATTAATATTAGTAATTGATTTACCATCTAATCCTACATTAGTTATCATACGTTCTGGGTTTTGCATAGTAAAACTAATTCCAAGAATAATAAAAATAAGGAAAATACAACTGTAAACTATTACAAGAATACCTTGTACTCTCGCTGACTCTTTAACTCCTTTTAAGTTTAATATCATTAAAATGAAGATTAAAACGACGATAATTATAGCGATTAAATAAAAGCTGTATCTTACATTGAACATCAATATAAAATAAATACTAAAAGTATAAGCGTATAAAGCCATTGTTACTATATATCCAAAAAACAATAATATACCAATAAATGGTCCGAGATTTTGGAGTTTGGAATTATAAAATGCATTTTGAACACAAGTATATTCTCCCCCAGGATCACCCCATTTTAAGGTAAGTTTTTGATATGAGTATACTGTAATAAGAGCCACTATTCCAGTAATTACATATGATAAATAAGAATATGGTCCTGTAAATGCAGATATTACTCCTATAACACTGAAAATACCTCCTCCTATTAAACCTCCTATTCCAATCATTAAGCAACTGAATTTACTTAAGTGCTTATGAAACTCAGGTTCTTGTTCTTCGATGGTAATACTTAATCACCCCAATATTAAATAATATCTTTGTAATATAAAACGATATTCTTATCTGAACTTAAAAATATGAGCGAATTTAAAAAAGTTTGTATAATAATCAATTATATCTTTAAATAGTTTCCGAAATTTTCTAAGTTCGTTATGATTACTAAAATTTTTGAAGTTTTTCTAAATTATATTGAAATCCTTCAATGCTACATAACAAACTGAAAGCCCCTAAACACTATCTAAACATTTACAATGAGAAATAAGCTATAATACTTTTTAATTTTAGGGTAAACTTATTAAAAACTCGTCTTTTAATATTGAGATTAATTTTCTTTTTTCATTTTTAGCCAATTCCTTTACATCAATACCACTAGTATTATAACTATCGCTAAAGAATTCCATTAAATCATTTTTTGAGCTATTGTTTTTATTACTAATAGTTAACCCCAACTGAAGAATATTAAAAAATTTTGATTAATAAAAACTCTCCAAATGATTATATATCTGCGTAGCTTATAAATAAAACGGTTTTTCACGTTATTCCTATTACATTTGAGGTGAATCCTTAAAAGGTTAGAAAAATTTTGTGTGTAAAAAATTTTAATATTTCAAAAATTTTTAATATCGCTCAATTTTACTACATGAATGTATCTAAATAAATTATTCCTTAAAGTTTACAAAGTTTCTAATTCTTGAGGAATATATCCATAATTTTCAAAAAAACGCATTTTTACATCTTTAATTTGATAATATTGAGTCTGGGGGCCGCTTGTTTCAACCACAAAAGATGCAATTACAGAACCTAAGCGACATGAATCTATTAAAGTCATATTCAAAGATAATCCTGTCAATACTCCTGCTCTATACCCATCCCCCGCACCTGTCGGTTCAATTAGTTGTTTTGGCTTACAAATAGGAATATCTATTTTATAAATCCTATGTTCATCCTTATAGATTAGTTGAGAACCGTCTTTACCTTTAGTTATGATAATTGCTTTTAAATCTTTTATAATTTCTTCGATAGAGGATTCCAATTTAGTAGCGATTTGCTTAATTTCAAATTGATTACCAATCAAAATACTTGTTTTTTTAATAACGTCTGCCAACAAATCTTTCGGATAGAGAGGAGTTACCTGACCAGGATCAAAAATTATAGGAATTTTTAAATCATATAATTGATCTTGAAAATTTACCATTGCTTCGACGCTTTGAGTTGAATTTATCGCATATATATAATTCTCAGGATCAGAAATTCTTTCCCTTAGGACAATATCTTTGCATTTATCAAGCGCACCTCCATGAAAAATAATCATCTGATTAGCTTTAATATCGTTAACGATGTAGCAAGCTGCTGTGAAAAGATCTTCTTGAATATCAACCCCGAGTTCAATATTCTCAAAACGAGTCATATGATCCTTATAACCTAAACTCTCAAAATCTTTCCCTACTGAACAAAATACATGGACTCTTCCAATGTTTAATAAACCTAAATTGTAGCAGATATTTCCTGCTGTACCACCAAAGTGCTGTATCCTACTGCTAGTGGTGACAGTGCTTTGGTAATCACCTTTTTCATGATCTATCGAAACGGCATTAACAAAATTCTCATCAAATCCCATAATATAATCAAAAGCGATGGAACCAAGAACAATTACTTTATTTTTTTCAGAATTCATGCTTTAAGTTCCCCATTAATGAAAATTTGATATAATTGAAGTTATGAATTGTTCAATTTATTTTTAAAAATAGTTAGAAAATTAATAAAATTTTACATTAAGATGTGACTCACTGTTTTTGTTAATTATTTACTTATTATTTGAAATAATCTTAATTTTAAATCTTCATTCATTACATTGTAAAAATGAAAGAATTAATGGAAACACTGGAAAATCTTAAAAATAGTGAAATAAAGCAAGTAATCGATGCTCGAATCCATGAATTTGAGCATATTGGAGCCCAATCTATAGAAGAAATATTTAAAGAGATGTGTTTTTGTATTATGACGGCCAATTGTGGAGCTGAAAAATGTATTGAAATCCATGAAGGAATACGTAATGGGTTTCTTAATCTTTCGCAAGAAAAATTGGCAGATAAATTTAAAACTTTAGGATATAGATTCCCTAATATTCGTTCAGAATATATTATTGAAGCTAGGAAATATAAAGATGATCTAGAAAAAGTGATTAAAACTAACGATGATGTCAATGGATTGAGAGATTGGATCGTTAAAAATGTAAAAGGTCTTGGCTATAAGGAAACTAGTCATTTTTTAAGAAATATTGGCTATAAAAATTATGCGATCATAGACTTTCATATTATAAACATTTTAACAAAAAATAATTTTATTAAAAAACCAAAAACCATGACAAAAAAGAGATATTTAGAAATTGAAATTGTTTTAAAAAATATCGGAGATACTCTTAATCTCAATATGGCAGAATTAGATTTGTATTTATGGTATTTAGAAACAGGAAAGATATTGAAATAATTCCAATTAGCTATAATTCAAAAATGCTTGAAAAGTTAGAAAATTATAATAAAGTTCTTTTTTTAGAAATTCTCTCTTATTAAAAATTTAGCTTTTTAGTTCCATTTATCGTGATATTTCCCATAGGTATATCTGCCTCTAATTCACAATTTCTAAGTTTTTTCTTAATATGTTTTGCTCCATTCTCATTTAACATCAAATCTAAGAAATTATGATAAAGTCCTATAAGATTATCTGAAGCTAACTTAAAATAAATATCATTTTGAGAGATATTTATGCTTATAATCTCATAAATTCCTTTTAAGGATTCTTTGATATTCTCAAAGTTCTGTACTGCTTGATCCGTTGAGTCCATCGTTGTGTTCGGTTTTATCATATACCTTTAATCACCTTTTTTATATTCAATTAATGAAAAAAAGTTGGAGTTTATAAATTTGGATTAAAAATTTCTATTTTGTATTGGCATAACGAAAAAAAGTAAGTGAATAAAAAAATAAAAACTTAAATTTCAAAAGATTGAAAATCACAGATTTAAAATCTCAAGTTATACCTACAGAAATTTGTATTAAAAAAAACATGATTCGATTATAAGTATATATATGATTCTTATATAAAATATAAAAGAAGAAGTTATATTACATCATTAGCTTGAATGGAAAGTCTTTCTCGGCTTCTTTTTCATCGTATTCTATTTCGCGAAGCCTGATTCTCACTTCGCGAGGTGAACATATGTTTTTTAGAAGATCAATTACATTATCGTGCAAATTTTTCAAGTTGTCGATTCCCATTTGCCGATATATATTATTTTCCTGGAAGTTTATATTTAAAATTTCAGTAAGTCCAGAAATGCATTCTCTAATATTATCATAACAACTAAACATCTCATCAACATTTTTTTGTTCATTTTTTATCATTTTTATACGAAACCTCGAAAAATTTTCTTTTTTTTTTCCTTTTTTTTGAAAAAACTTTCTTTTCTATGACTAAATAGGTAATATTACTATTTAATATTACCGCTTTCAGTCATGCAATTACCGAATCCTTACTTTTTCTCATTTTATAACTTTTCTAACTAGTAAAAAGTAAAAAGAAGATGTCGAAAAAGGAAATAATGATTGACAAATGTTGACTTATTCCTTACTTATTTGATAAAAAATTACAAAAAATCTAATTTTTTTTCTGTTTATAATAATTTTTCATTTTCAAATATAAAGAAAATTACATTTGATTAAAAAGTCAAATTAAATAAATTTTAATAGGGTTTGAAGCAAAATATTATGTTATTATCTATTGATCATCTTTTTCATGCTATCCATAAAAATAAATTTTTAAATATGGAATAGATAATTTAAGTAAAATTTTGAAAATATTATATACTATTGAGAGTGGTAAAAATACAATGAAATACGCATTAATGTTCAACGTATTAAAGGATGGTGAGATTGAGCCAATTAAATGGAATAGAGAAGTTTTTCTACCTGATCGTTCGATAATAATATTAGAGGAATTAACACCCGCTGTATGGTTATGGCATGGTGATAAAAGAAGTTTGGTTGATCGTAGAATTGCCAGTAGACAGGCAGAGAATCTTAAAGGTTATGGTTATAAAGCAAGAGACACAATTATAGGGAGTAGGACAAGAATTATAAAAGAAATAGACCAGAGGAAAGTTGGAAAAGACGCTGAAACCGATGCAATTAATCAAGAATTTCAAGAAATTTTACACAAAGAGTTCAATCTTATTGATGATATTATTGTAGATCTTCAAATGGATGAAGATGAGGTCGGAGAATTAAAATTGGCCCCCACAGCAGTTCCTGAAACTATCTCAGAGCAAGCATCTAAAGTAACAGCAGAATTTAAGGCTGAGAAAGTATCTCAAAAAACACAAAAACCTAAAGCTGAATCAGTTATTTCAGATACGACGCCAGAACCAGAAATCAAACCATCTCCAGCTAAAACAAAACAAGTATCAAAACCTACCAGACCAATTAAAAAACCAGAATTTTTATTTGAAGAACAAGTAAAGGAAGTTGGTTCGAATACCAATGAAATAATAAAAAATATATTGAAACGAATTGAGAAAATGGAAATTAAATTGGATACATTATTGCAAGAATTTAAAGAATTTAAAGCGTCATTTCAAAAATAATAAAGATATTTTTCCATTTTTTATAATATTCTCAATCTGAAACTAGTTCATTAAAAATAATATTACTTCAATAAAATTTCCCAATCAATTCCTTCTTCTACTATCTTTTGAACTAAATTTATTTCGTCTTTTTGAATTCCTGGCTTTATCCTCATCATATTTCTCATTGTTGTGTAGGTGTCTGAGGGACTTAAGATTAAAGGGATATTTCTCTCATTGGCTGCTGTTATAAGCTTAATATCAGGCTGAATAAATCCCGTTAGAATTAAACAAGACACATCCTCATTTAATGCCGCTAAAGCTAAGTCAGTTCGATCCCCACCGGTTATTACGGCTCCACGTTTAATCTGCCGTAAATATTTCAAAGCAGCTTGAGCGCTCATAGCTCCTATAATATATGTTTCTACTCGATTGTTTAAACCAGATGATGAGCTCTCATTGATTAATTCGCCCCCTATTGCTTCCAATACTTCAGAAACTCTAGGTGAAAATAATTCTATACTTTTTTCAATAATACCAGCAACAGGGATGTTATATCTTTTAATATGGTTTTCTTCCAGTTCTTTGATTCTTGCGACATAATCATAATCTATACTATTGAATATAACTCCTTTAAAATTGACCCCTCTGAAATCAAAATATTTTTTGGTAAAGAATAAATTATCTATGCATTTATCGGACGATTCCTTTTCTATGTATATTAATTCACTGATTCCGATAGCTTGGGCAATACTAAGATCATCCAAACCGACTCTAATGAATTTTCTTATACTTGGAGAGCCTTCTATTATTATATATTCCATGTCTTTCGAAATATTTTCATAAGCTGATTTTATTTTAACCAAATATTCATCTTTTTTTATTGCATCAATTAAGTCAACATAATAACAGTCTGGTATCGATACCGGCGAGATAACATCATATGGTTTTGAAGTCGTAAAGATTGTATTTAAGATAAAGCCTACATCCGGGTCTGCTTTTTGAGAAAAGGCACTTTTCGAAATCCCAATTGGTTTGAAATAAGCGACATTTTTACCATCGTTTTGCAATTTTTGCATTATTCCTAAAGAGATGAGGCTTTTTCCAACCCTTTCTCTTAAAGAACATAAATATATTGGTTTAACCATATTTTCATCATTTATTTGTTTATATCTTTCAAATTTAATTTTATTTGTTTATTTTTTAATTTTATTTTTTTTTATGTTTATCAACGTGCAATTGTAATTTTTATATCTACCGCACTATATCCTTTGATAAATGATAAGAGCGGATTAATATCAAGCTCAACGATCTCAGGAAAATCGTTGACTAATTGAGAAAGCCTTAATAATACATCTATAATTGCCTCGATATCTGATCTGCTTTCTCCTCTAACTCCTTCAAGTAAACTATATATTTTAGTGTTCTTGAGCATCTCTTTTGAATTTTCCTTAGTAAATTTATATGCCAACGCAAAAGATACATATTTTAAGAAGTTAGCATAAATACCTCCACTTCCTATCATTAACATGGGACCAAATTGAGGATCTCTCGATACTCCTACAATTAATTCATTAACTTTCACTTCAGCTTTAAAATCAATCATTTCTTGAATCTCTACTCCATAGATTTTAGCAAGACCGCTGCCAAATTTTTTAACACTATCTATAATTTGAATATAAGCTTCAAAGGCATCTTGTGGTGTAATAATATTTAAAATTATTCCTCCGACATCAGTTTTGTGAATGATTTGAGGGCTAACTATTTTCATAACTGTTTTCCCTGTTTTTTGTGCAATTTCTTCTTGTAACATCATTGCCTCTCTTGGAGTTCGGGCTAATCTTGATTTTGGAGAATTTATGCCATAACAATTAAAAATCTCACTTGTCTCATAACTCAAAAGAACTGTTCTGCCATCTTCCTTCGCAATTTGAAATATCTCTCTTACTCTTTCTGAATTCACACTAAATACAGGAATTTTTATATCCTCTAATGGTTCTTTTTGTAAAAATTCACGGTATTGAATCAGAGTTTTAAGACAATGTGCTGCCCTGTCTGGAAAATCATAGCAAGGAATATGATTATCTTTTAAATACTTTCTTCCCTCTGCAATGGATTTTCCTCCAATAAACGAACATACAACTGGTTTATCAACTAAACTTTCTGAGGAAATTCTACATATTAACTTGGCAACTTCTGTTGGTTTAGTTTGAGCTTGTGGAGTGACTATTATTAAAGCTCCTTGGGTATTTATTTGATTTTCTTCAATATGTGCATCTGAATTAGAGGAATTCAAACCGAAAACAGTTTTTATAGTAAATTCATATCTTTTTGGTGTTGCATCACCAACAATATCAACAGGATTAAAAATTGATGCCTCAACTGGTAAATTATCTCTTAATGCATGAAGCATTCTTTCATTAAATTGAGCAAATTTTAGATTTTCCCGTTCAAAGGCATCCGTTGCCACGATCCCTGGTCCTCCTGCGTTTGTTATTATTGCGAATGAATTTTCTTTAGGAATGGGTTGGTAAAGGAACATCTCACCAAAATCAAATAAATCTTCTATCGTTTTAGCTCGTATGACACTGGTCTTTTCAAATGCCAATTCGTAGGCTATATCTGCGCCCGCCAATGCTCCAGTATGGCTTGAAGCCGCTCTTGCACCTGCTTCACTTATTCCAGATTTAATAATTATAACGGGCTTTTTTCTCGTGGCTTTAGATACTACTTCTAAAAATCTTTCTCCATCCTTTATACTTTCTAAATAACATAATATAACTTTTGTATTATCATCATTTGCTAAATATTCAATAAAATCAACTGCGCCAAAATCAGCTTTATTCCCTAGACTCACATTAACAGAAAATCCAAATGCTTGATCCATAGAATAATCCATCATTCCAGTAAGCATTGCTCCTGATTGCGAGATCATGGCGATATTACCTTTCTTAGGGGTTTCAACGGCAAAAGATCCGTTGTAATTCAGGCAAATAATGCCTAAACAGTTAGGACCAAGAATCCTCATGTTATATTTCCTAGCAATTTCAATTAACTCTTCTTCCCGCTTAATACCTTCTCCTCCAATTTCTTTAAAACCAGCAGAAATAATAATTAATCCTTTGACACCTTTTTTACCGCATTCTTCTGCCATGTAAGTCACAAATTTACTAGGAATAACAAAGATCGCTACATCAATCGGATTTGGTACACTTAATACAGATTCATATACATTTAACCCTAAAATAGTGCCTCCTTTAGGATTGATAGGATAAATTTTTCCTTGATAACCTGATGTAATAATATTATTTAAAACCGTATGACCAACTTTTCCTTCACTCTCACTAGCGCCTATAATCGCCAATGATTTAGGATTAAAGAAATAATCGAGATCATGATTAACTATCATGTTTTAATCTGTATTTAAGTAGATTTTTATAAATATTATATAATGGAATTATTGCAATTATTTTTAAAGTTTGCACTAATTTTATGTAAGATAAAAGTTCTGATTTATCAATATTGAATGATAAAGATTTTAAGTAAAAACATGATTATCCTAAACTATGACTAAAATTGTTATTGTTACCAATCGAGGTAATATTAATCTTAATTTATTTGATGAAGATGCACCAATGACGGTTGCGAGCTTTTTATTTTTAGCAAACCAAGGATTTTATAATGGAATTATCTTTCATAGGGTTATAGATAATTTTATGATACAGGGAGGAGACCCTACTGGAACTGGACGAGGTGGACCTAAACAGAAAGGGATTACTTCTTTTCCATATAAAGGGCAACAGATAAGTTATCCATTTGCGGATGAATTTCAGAGTGGAAGAGTTTTTGATAAACCAGGGCTTTTGGCTATGGCTAATGCTGGACCGAATACGAATGGATCTCAATTTTTTATTACTCACATAATTACAGATTGGCTTAATAATGCACATACTATTTTTGGAGAAGTTATAAGTGATTCTGATCAAGCA
>JBHLNT010000233.1:0-6157 GCA_048941265.1 Promethearchaeota archaeon | reverse complement strand
CCATCTCAATTAAGTGGTGGGGAACAACAACGAGTTGCAATTGCTAGAGCATTGGCAAAAATTCCTTTCATTGGAAGAGAATTTATACTTTTATGTGACGAGCCGACTGGAAATCTAGATACAGACACAGGTGAAAAAATACTTAATCAAATAATTGAATTGAATGAAGAAATTGGTATTACAATAGTATTAGTGACTCATAATTTATCTATTGCCCAAATGTTTGCAACAAGAACTATTCGTATTAAAAATGGATTATTAGAGAAAAATTCTCAGGTTAAGAATTAGATGGACATAATTTTAAAAAAGGCAATTAAAGACTTTAGGAAATTAGGTTGGAGGAGCTATCTCATTATTGGTACCATAATTTTATCTCTAGGCGGTGGTTTAGGATTATACTATGGAGTTCAAGCAGCTCTCCCCATGATGAACCAATATTTTGATGATGTTAATCATGCAGATTATACATATCAATTATCAGATGAGACATGGATTACTCAGGCACAATTAGATGGATTAGATTCTCTAAAAGAAGTTGATGAGTATACAGGGAGACTCTTGTGGAGAGCATCATTACAACTTCCAGGTCAGCAAGATAGAAAATACGTAATGCTAGTGGGTTTAGATTCAGAAATCGAACATCCTGAAGTTTATGATTATAACATAATAAAGGGAGATGATTTTGATAGAGATGATAATATAAGCGCGGTAATAGATGATGTATATGCCAGTAAAAATAATATAGATATTGGTGATAAAATTGATATTGATGGATTGAATCATGCGAAATTAAAAATAGATGGAACCTGTAATGCGCCTGAGTTTATATTTATGACTTCTAATCCGGAATATTTGTTTCCAGTAGAAGGGTCGATGGGAATCATTTTTCTTGCTAAAAATACATTAAAAAATTATATAATTCAATACTTTTTAGCTTTAAATGCCTCCTCTCCGGATGATTATACTGATTTAATCAATTATTATAAGCTTGTTGATTATAACAATATTGCTGTAACCTTTAAAGGCGACGTCTCAGATGGCAATGATGAAGTAACGGAATATCTTCAGGATGTATGTAATGTAAAAATAGATAAATCCGAAAAATTTGAAGATTCATATGCCTATTCTTTGATGAAGTCTGATGTCCAGGATACGGGTGAAATATTTCTGATTTTATTATTTTTTATGGCTTTACTTGGAGGAATTATTGTTTATATAATCTTTAATAGATATGTGAATAGTCAAAAGCAACAAGTTGGTATTTTATTAGGACTTGGTTATACGAGGAAAGATATTTTAAAATATTTTTTATTCAACGTTATGTTAATTTCTGTAATATCTATACCATTAGGAATTATTTTAGGTTTTGGATTGGGGTATTTAATGTTAAATGTGATGTTTGCAGAAATGACAAATTTAACAGTCCTTGATTTTCCCTTTATCTTTTTGCCAGAGGTGTTAGTTCTTGGCTTAGTTGTTGGCGGAATGCTAATGTTTCTTAGTACTTTCTTTTCAATCAGAAAAATTAATAAAGCAGTAATCGCGGAATTAATTTATCAGCAAAGTGAGACCACGAGGAAAATTAAAAAAGTTAAAGAAAGCGCTAAATCTAAAAATATCGAAAGGAGATTAGTTTTTAGAAACATATTCAGAAATCCTAAAAGAGTTGCCTTCACAGTAGTAGCGATGACCTTTTCGCTTTTAATTGTATCTGCAACTGAGAGCCTACTTGATTCAATGTATTATAATGTAGATAGAACATTCAAGAGTGATAATAATAACATTGAAACTAGCGAAAGATGGGATTTAAACGTCTTATTTCAAACAAGCGTTAATTATTCAGCTCAGGATAATATTATTAATGAAATTGATGGAATTAATGGGATTGATGATATCGAGGTTTATACAAAAGGATTAATCTTAGCAAAAGCAAAAGGAGATAAAGAAGATCAAAATCTTATACTGCAGGGTATGGATATAAAGAATGAAAAATTTCATCAGTTTCATTGGCAAAGCGAAACGCAAAAAAATAGTGCTCCTAAGGATGATAATGAAATTGTGATATCTTCGGTACATGCAAATAAGCTTGATAAAAAACTCGGGGATAAGTTAACTATCAAAAATTCTGCTAACGAAGAATTTAAATTTAAAATAGTTGGAATCCATTCCGAATTAGTATTAACCCCTTATGTTACACTGGAAGCAGGTCAGAAAGTTTTACATAATAGTTCTAATCTCATAGATGGTATTTATTTACTTCTCAATGATAACGCTGATAAAAAAGAAATTATTAAAAAATTATATAAAATTGATAATGTTGAAGTCGTATTTGATGCGGAAGTAATGAATGAGAAAGCTGTTGAGTTTATAAATAACTATGCTGTTGTGTTATATGTAATTGTTTTTTATACATTGTTAGTTTCGTTTTTCATAGTGTTTTACAACTCTGTTATGAATATTTATGATAAGAATTATGAATATGGCATCTTGAGATCCCTTGGCTATTCAAAAAGAAGTATTTTTAAAATGATTTTAACCGAAAATATAATACAGGGGTTAATTCCGATCATATTTGCGATTATATTTACTTATCCCTTAACATTAGAAATGGGACAAGTCTATGCACAGGATTTTGCTATTGAAGTCATTGTCGGGGTTCCAGCTATTTTATTGATTACAATTCCACCTCTTATTCTATATTTATTGGGCTCCCTTATCGGTTTAAGAACAGTATACAAACAGAACTTATATGAACAAGTGCAGACAAAGTTTGTAGGTTAAAAAAATTATGAGGTTTTAATTGAATCCATTATTTCTCGACAAAGTTTTTTAATAATTGGAACATGACCCTCTGAAAATATAATATCATTTAATAAAACTACAGGTGCATTTAATTCTCCATACTTCTTAAGGATTAGATCTGAACTAATATCCCAATATTGAATTTCTAGCTTCTTTTTAAATTCTGGGAATGTTTCAAGCATTCGTTCAATAACTTGTTTGGTTTTGCAGCATTTTGCACAAAAATTGTTTTCATTTTCATTTAGGATAACTTGAAGCACAATTTTTTCCAAATTTAATCACGTAACTTAAAAATGATTATTAATCACATTAATAGTATTTTTCTTTTAACTTATGTTTTGTTATTTTTCATAACAAATCATTTAATACCCCCATAAATTGCAAAATTAAAATATTTCCTACCTACATCTACATTTCTAAATCCAATAACTTCAAGCCATTTTATTTGATCCTTTAATTTTGATGATTCTTTGTTGCATAAATTTCTTTAAGAAATATCAATATATATAAGTACGATTAGAATAAAAAAAAAATTACGCCATCTAAAATGCCAAATATAATAATATTATCGGGATATAGAAGTGATTGGTTAGAAATTAAAAGAATTGAACAAGCCTCAGAGGATTTAGGATATTCGCATCAAATTTTTTCTGTGGAGGATGCTGGTTGGTCCTTGCTTAAACCTATAAAGGAGTATAAAAAAAATTCTGTCATTATTAACCGATTAGGATTAATGTCTCAAGTAAATTTTATTCAACCTATGATAGCGTTCAATGGCTATGAATTCTTTAATAATTTTTCCATCACAAACATTTGTGATAATAAAGCATTGACTACGGCATGCTTTGAAGCAGCTAATATTCAATCAACCCCAACAATTTGGGTTCCTATTACCAACCATCCAAGATTAAGAGTACCCCAGATTCGAGAATCAATTATAAATACTATAGAAAGCAAATTTGATTACCCCGTAGTAATTAAACCCACAGGGGGTGGTAGGGGTTGGAAAGTAACTTTTCTTAAAAACCGAGAAGAATTAGATCAATATTTGTACGATGATAAACGTATCCTAGCCAATCCCTGGGGGCTATATGTTCAAGATTACAAATCCCACATAGCGGATATTAGAGTAGTGGTGGGTAAAAAGAAAAGTTCACCTCTAGAAATATTTGCCTCATTATTTAGAATACCTATGAGAGAGTATATCGTAGCTAATACTTCTCAAGGCAACCCCTCGGTTAAATTTGAGATCACAGACAGGATAAAAGAACTTTCGTTTAAAATGTGTCAATCAGTTTTAGATGGTGCAACTAAATTGGATGGGATCAAAGAGAGAGGCATTTTATTAGGGATTGATATTCTCGTTAATTCAGATGATTTAGAGCTAAAAAAGAAGATAAGAGCCCTTGGAAATAAACTTAAAAACTCAGAAGAATTTAAATTAACTCATATGAAAAAACAATTTAAAACAGATTTTGAGACCAAGGATAAAAAGTTCCATTCAGATATGGCTAAATATATGAATCTGGATGTTTATCATGAATTAAGAGAGTTGCTTATTGAAGGTACCAGTAAAGCGGAGCTATTTGCAAGTGAAGCTAATGCTACGATCGATTTTGGAGATCTAACACATGTATTTAGCGAAGGGAAAGTGGCTCGGGGAATAGTGGAATGTGCTGTTAGTAATTTAAACTGAACTTTTTAAAAAAAAAGCTCCCAAATAAAAATAAAGTTAACTTTAAAATAAAAAATAAATAGAACTACTCTAAAATTTCAAAAACTATTATAACCTAAGGAAGTCTATAAGATCTATGTCAGAAAAGATTGTAATTAAGATAGGTGGCGATTTACTTAAGGAAAATTTAGATTTTATAATCTCAGATTTATTAAAACTACATGCTGAAACAAAAAAAATTGTTTTATGTCATGCTGGAGCTGATGTAATTACAGCTGTAGCAGAAAAAATGGGTAAACCTCAAATTTTTACGCACTCTACAAAAGGATATAAAGCTCGTTATGTAGATGAAGAAACCAGAGATATTTATGTGATGGTTGTTGCGGGTTTAAATAATAAACGTATTGTAAAAGAAATGGTTGCTAAGGGTCTTCCTGCTGTTGGGATTTCGGGAGTTGACGGAGGTCTGATCACAGCTGAGAGGTTTGAGAAAGCATTGGTAATTTTAGAGGGAAAGAGAAAACTTAAGGATAACTTCACCGGCAAACCTTCTAAAGTAAATGTTCAATTAATTGAAACACTCTGGGAGAATAATTATATTCCCGTTGTAGCTTCTATTGCTATTAGTACAGATAATGAGATTGTTGGTGGAGATAGTGACAGAATGTCTAACGCAATTGCAATAGCGACGAAAGCAGATAAATTAATACTTTTAACTGATGTTGATGGAGTTTTAGATAAAAATAAGAAACTTATCACGCATGTAAATAGCACAAGAGCAGATTCAATCCTTGAAAATGTAACAGGAGGAATGAAAACTAAAGTTATTACCGCTCTAAAATCTGCCAGTGAAGGAATTAAACAAGTTATTATCGCATCTGGTTTACGAGAAAATCCAATCATTAAAGCTCTTAATAATGAGAATTGCACTATTATAACTAATTAGAAATAAGAATAGAAATAATATTAAAAAATGTAACTTAATATTATTATTATAAATTAATAATGGTGATATTTATGGCTGAAAAAATATATGAGTCTACAACAAAAGAAAATGGTAAGTTTAAATTGGAATGCTCCAGTTGCTACTTTGAAAATCTGCTCGAAGATGTAGAAAAAGATGATGTTTTTGAATGTCAGGATTGTGGTGCACCCTTCACTATTGTAGAAGTCACTGATGATAAAGTCAAGTTCAAAGCCGTCGTTTTTGATGAAGAAGAATGGAGAGAATAGTCTAAAGTCTGCGGACTATCTTATCCCACGAACTTTTATTAGCATTACTCAAGTAAACAAAGTCCTTTAGTTGGGGGATGAATTGAATACTATTTTTTTTTAGAACAATAATTCTCATTTCTTTTATTAAATTATTTCGCACATCTGAAGTAATAAATAGTGTGATCTTCCAGACATAAATAAATCATACCATAATTTTTTATTTTATTGATTCGGGATGAAATAGATATTTTAATTTAAAGAAAAAAATTATTTAATTTACCATAAATCCGTAATTTTCACGATCTCCGAAAAATTCAATGTATTTATAAAAATTGTAAAAATAATAAATGATTTTGGCAAATATTTAAATTATAGCAAAATATTTATATATTTATAAATTATGTTTATTTCATTTAAAATTTGCGATAAATATGTTGAAGATTTAAAATAATGACTAAAGAAGCG
>JBHLNT010000046.1:0-26839 GCA_048941265.1 Promethearchaeota archaeon | reverse complement strand
TGAATATTTTAATTTTAAGCCATCATAATCCTTATTTTAGACCAAAAATATTTTTTAAAGTACCAGAATCGGTTGAATCTGAAGAATCTAATCAAATTCCCACATTATTAGAGCTCTATGACAAAGGTTTTTTTGTTCATACCTTTGGAAGTATTATTAGTGCAAATCTAATTTTCAGAATAAGAAGTGAATACAGTCCAGGAAAAATAGAGAGATTGATGATATCCATAGTAATTGATAACAAGAGTAAATTTAACATGACATTATCACAAGAGCTTTTAGAAAGATTTGCCAATGAATTAAAAAAAATTGAAGAGGGATATAAAGCTTTCTATACTACATCAAACGTCTATGAGGGGGACCCTGCTAAGTTAACTGAAATAAATGAATTACTATTTAATTTTTACAAATCACTTCCAGAAGAAAATATTATCTTTGAACGTAAAGATGCTAGAATTTTAATTTATGGTCTATCACAAGCCGGGAAAACCACAATTATTAAATGCAGACGTAAATCGATCTTTAAAAATACTCCTCCCACAATAAGTGTAGATATTTCAAGAATAATAATCAATAATATTTCTTTACTCACTTACGACACACCAGGCTATCCTAAATATAGGGAATTATGGAAGCCTTATCTAAAAGGACAAGATGGTTTAATTTTTGTTCTTGATATAAATGATCGAATTAAATTTCCGGATGCGCGAGATTTACTTCACACAATTGCACATATGCCTGAAATGAGTGAATTACCATTACTGATTATGTTTAATAAAATTGATTTAATAGATCCTAATATTGAATATTTAACTCAAGCGATGGATTTAGATAAATTAGGAGGGAGACCCATTAAGTATTTTTTAACAAGTGCAGTTAAAAACATAAATATTGATGATGCTTTCAATTGGCTAGCGTTACAGATCTCTGAGAGAGTTTATCCTAAACCTAAAAGTGACTTAGGTGTGATATTTGCCAGTTGGGATGAAAATATAGGTGTAAAAGTTATAGCTGTTCATCCTTCAGAAGCTTTTGATGATCCTGAATTAGTTGCAGTTCGATGCTTTTCTATTTCACAATTTATTTTTGGTCACAATGAATTTAAAAAAATATCCGTTCTTTTACCATTACCGCACCTTAATGCGAAAGCAGCAATCTTTTTTGATTATATTATTGACGAGCAGGTTCGTGGAGAAGCTTTACCACTTTGCTTAATCTTATATTGTAATGAAAAAGTACCAAGAGCGATTCTTGACCAATTCAATAGTTATATTTTTGAAAAATTTGACCAGATTAAGGAATATTATTTAAATAAATCTTATGTTCAGACAATACTTCAAGAAATTCATAATACAATTAATAATAAGTTAATGGCATCTGAACCAACAGTAGAAGCGTTAAAAATTGCAGAATTACGTTATCAAGCTTTATTTAAAGCTGCTCGAGATGCGATTTTCATCATTGATCGTAAGTCTGGAATAATTGTGGATGCAAATGAACAAACAGAGAAATTATTATTATTGCCTGCAGAAGATATAATAGGGATGCACATCAGTCAATTGAAGCTTGAGGATGAAAACGGAGATTTTATGAATAAGATTTTAAATCAAATTCAAATGGAAATTTCGCATCCTATTGAGATTAGTATTATAAATTCTCAAAATAACAAGATTCCAGTTGAAATTAATACAAGTCAAGTTCAGATGGGAGGACAAAATTTAATTCAATGCATCTTAAGAGACATAACTGAACGTAAACAAACACAAAGGAAGTTAAGAGATTCTGAAAAAAAATATCGTCATTTATTTGAAAATTCTCCATTTTCAATAATACTCATAAATTCTAAAGGGCGGATTACTGACTGTAATCCTGCAATGGAAGATTTATTAGGTTATAAGAGAGAGGAATTATTGGATAAAAAATTTATTGATCTTTCCATTGTTCATCAAAATCATTTATTACTCCTATTTAAACGTTTTAAAGCAGAAATAAGAAATGTTATTTTACCACTTTTAGATGTACAGTTATTTAAAAAAGATGGAGGCATAATCTGGACAAAAATCCAAACATCATTCGCTATAATTAAGAATGAGACATTTTTTCAAATTATCGCTTATGATATTACGACACAAAAGAATATAGAAGAAGATATAAAAAATATCATAAAGTTTGAAAGGATTTTATCAATTATTTCACCCCAATTTGTGGGTGCTAAAGATATTAGTAATGCGATAAATAAATCGCTTCTTGATATTGGTAGATTAAGTAGTTTAAGCCGAGTGTATATATATCTTCTTGATAAAGACAGAAAAACCATGAAAGTGAGCTATGAATGGTGTGATGAAGATGTAATTCAAATTAAAGAAAATTTTCAGGAGATTGATTTAAAAAATTATCCTTGGCTGCTAAAAAATCTTCAAAATAAAGATTGTATTTATATAAAAAATGTTTCAGAGTTACCCGAAGAAGCTATAAACATAAAATATTTAATGGAAAATGGAAATACTGCTTCTAGCTTAATATATCCTATCCAAATTAATCAAGATCTAGCAGGATTCATAGCATTTGATAATGTTGAAAAACCTAAAGATTGGAAATATGAGAATATTGAATTATTAAGCATTTTTCCAGAATTAATAGGTATTAGTCTCGAAAAGCAACAATCAGAGCTGGAATTGTTGGAAAGCAGAGAGAGATATCATAATGAATATGATCGGGCAAATTTTTACCGTGAATTATTTATCCATGATGTAAATAATATTTTTAAAAACATACAATCGAATATTGATATTTTTTCGAAAGAGGAGGATCTTCAAAAACTAATTAACATCAAATTTTTAATAAAAAATATAAAACAAAAATGTTTCGAGGCTGAAAAATTAGTTACCGTTATAAGGAAACTTACACAAATTGAAGAAAGTAAATTGCCATTAAAACATAAAGAAATTATTAAAATTATTAATAACGCCATAGAAAATGTGAAAAATGATAATCCAGAAAAAGAATTAACAGTTAATTTCGATTCTCCCTTTAAAGAAGTTTATGTTTTAGCTAATGATTACTTAATCGATGTTTTTGAAGACATATTAATAAGTTCAGTAAAATATACTGAGAAAATTATGATTCATATAAACATTGTACTTACTAAAATCCAATACAACGATAAAAGTTATTTAAAATTGACATTTATTGATAATCAATCCCTCATCTCAGATATTAGCAAGGAGAAAATATTAATGCGGGAAGATAGCAAAAATGAAAAAATAAGGGGATTACTTTTAGGATTTTTATTAATTGAACGGATTTTAGAAAGTGTAAATGGTAGGCTATCAGTTGAAGAGGACAATTTCACAGTCTTAATTCCTGTATTACCTTAATCTATCGTAAAGCTTTTACTCTTTATTTTTTTAATCTTTAGCATAAAGAATTAGTTTAGCGAATTACTATAAATTGATATGAAAAGGCTAACAAGAGAATTTTTCAGCAGAAAAACGGAAATTGTAGCTAAAGATTTATTAGGGAAATATTTAACGAGAAAAACAACTAAAGGGGATATAATTGGGAAAATAATTGAAGTTGAGGCTTATCTTGGCCCAGATGATAAGGCTTGTCATTGTTACAATTACAAAAAAACTGAAAAGACAAAAATCATGTATATGCCGCCAGGAACCATTTATATATATTATATATATGGGATGTATTTTTGTTTAAATATTATAACTGAGCCAGAAGGGATGCCTTGTGCAGTATTTATAAGACAGTTATACCCTATTGAGGGCATTGAGTTAATGAAAGAAAATAGAAAAGTCAAGATTGGAAAGAATTATAAAAATTTAGTAGATGGTCCAAGCAAGTTATGTATGGCTATGGATATCACAAAAGAAGAATTTAATGGGAAGGATTCATGTTCTCCAAATTCAAAGTTATTTCTCTCTCAAGGACAAAAAGTAAACAATAATCAAATAATTTTCAATAAGAGAATTGGAATTGATTATGCCGAAGAAGATAAAGATCTGCTATTACGATTTACTTTAAACCGTAACATCTAAATCTTTGTAAGAGTTATCCTTTTGAGTTAAAAACACAAGAGTAAAAACCATAAAATAAAAATTTCGCATTCTCAAAATTATAAGTTAAATTCATTTCTTTTTTATAATGAGATAGAATAACAGTTAAATAGTCGTAATTCACATTATTATTATCAAAAATTTTATTATGCACAATTGTATCTAACAAGGGGATATTATGACTACAGATGCTTTAAAGTTTTTTCAAGCATATATTAAAGAAATGATTAATATCGGAGGAGAAAATTTTCCAAAAACGATTTCTGCTGGACTAGGTGCTAATCTTGCTAAGATTTATAAAAAAAAAGGATTTTCAAGCATAGAAACCGGATTAAAAAAAAGTTATACCGCACTGGGTGCAGACGTACAAATTACTCGAATAAATGATAAACAATTAGAAATAAAAATTAAACATCCGAAGAAATTCTGTCCTATAGGAGGCAAATTTGATCCAGAAAAAGCTGAATTAATTCAAAAGAGCGTGTGTACTCCATATACAGGTGGCTTCTTAAATGAGTTGGACCCCCAATACAAATATTCCTCGGATATTCACGAATGTATATTACAAACAGATAATCGCTATTGCCACTATACACTTTATTTAGAAAAGAAAGAATAATTTTAAACCATTTAATTAACTAATTTCTTTTAAATTTTTAAGATACATCCAAAAACTTATAAAAGAGAAAATTAAAAAACCTGATTCTTGATTCCAATTATACTATTAAGACCAAGGATATCATACCTCTCCACACCTGCACTGCCAAGCGTAAATCACTATGCTTACGGCTGCTCCATCCCTGGCCTTGCCGGTTTTGCAATTACAGACTTAGGTATTTCCTACAAAATACCCTGCCTTGTAACCCACCTAGACAGCCGATGCTTCGACGAGATATAATAATGGTTAATAATACTCATGGAACCTCAAACCAAGCATTTTCCGCTATGAGCATTTTGCGGTCCACCCAGCATGGGGTTTCAGACCAGCCCAGGAGGTCCGATTAAAAATAATGATTTTAGCAATAAAAATTTAATTGAATTTTAGTGAAGATAATCAATTTTAGTTCGATAAAGATTTTGATCTTTAAGTGCCTTCTTTAGAAATTCCTTTCTTTAAGCTAATATCTTCAGCAATGACTTTTTGATTGAGAAATTTCCTATTTAATACTGCAATAAACTCTTGAGTGTCAGGAAAAATGTACGTTATATTCTCTCCATCATGCTCATCATCAATTATTATTTCTTTATAGAACCTGCCAACAACCTTCTTATTTAAATCATTAACTATCATGAAGTAAAAACATAAAAAGAACCTTCAAAAAATCACATAATATGTGGATATTCTAATCTAAAGAAAAAGGATTATGGATTCAATTCATATCAAATGATATTAATTTTAGTATAAATTATAGAAATTAAAATTTTATTAGGTGAAAATTATGGGGATATTGGATATAAAAGATATACCAAGGCCAGAGTATCCCAGACCGCAGTTTGTAAGAAAGGATAATTGGATAAATCTAAACGGAGAGTGGGATTTTGCCTTTGATGATAATAATTTAGGAATAAAAGAAAGATGGTATAAAAATAATATACCAAATGCTTTTGATAAAAAAATTATTGTACCATTTTGTTTCCAGAGCAAATTGAGTGGAATCGAGGACACTTCTTTTCATGATATCGTATGGTATAGGCGAAAATTTAGTGTTCCTAGAAAATTTTTAGAAAAAAAAGTTTTACTTCATTTTGGAGCAGTAAATTATTTCTGCAATGTTTATATTAATGGAGAATGTGTAGGAAGCCATTCTGGAGGTTTTATTGGATTTACTTTGGACATATCTGATTTTATCGAGAAATACAATGTAATTGTCTTACGAGTTGAAAATCCAAGTGTTGATCTTGAAATTCCAAGAGGTAAACAATATTGGGAGGAAAATTTAAACGGTATTTTTTATCAAAGAGTTACAGGTATCTGGCAAACAGTTTGGTTAGAATATATTTCATCTGATTATTTTGTAAAAAAAATTAAATTTACTCCAGATATCGATAGATCTCAAATTTTCATTGATTGTGAAATGGACGGAATAGGGTTCTCTGATCTAACTTTCTCTATAGAAATATATTTTAAAGATAAAAAAATTAATGAAAAAGTAATAAATCTGGATTTTTTAGGAAAATCTGGAGAAATAAGAGATAGGAATTTGGAAAGAGAAAGAAGGGAAATCCCCATCCCAAGATGGTTTAATTTAAATCCTAATCGGTTTAAATTAAGAATTTCAATTCCAGAAAATTTACTTTATTTATGGGATGTTGATAATCCTAATCTGTATGATGTTAACTTAAAAGTATATAATAAAAAATCTATGGAAAGCTATGATGAAGTAACGTCTTATTTTGGGATGAGAAAGATTTCAATTTCAGAAAAACCTAAAAATATGAGTAGAGATGGAAGTAGTAACAGACAAGTTTTATTAAATAACAAGCCTCTTTATCAAAAATTATTCTTGGTTCAAGGTTATTGGCCAACTGGTCTTTATACAGCACCATCGGATGAGGATATAAAGTTAGATATTCAATATATCATTGATTTTGGTTTTAATGGATTAAGAACTCACCAAAAAGCTTTTGATCCCAGATTTCTTTATTGGTGTGATAAAATGGGGGTTTTAGTATGGGGGGAAATAGGAAATGCTTATAGGTTTTCTGTGAAATCACAATTGAACATAATTAATGAGTTTGTTGCTGAAGTTGAAAGAGATTATAATCATCCTTCAATAATTGTATGGACAGTATTAAATGAGGGATGGGGTGTTCCCAGAGCATATAAAGATCAAAGAAAAGTCGATTATACTGCTTCTCTATATCATTTAATAAAATCCATCGATCCAACAAGGTTAATTATTGATGATGATGGATGGTGGCATGTGAAAACGGATTTATGTACCGTGCATTTTTATTTATCAAAAGATCTTTTACCTAACAATTTTGACGATGAAAAAAGTAGTTTTAGCAGGGGATTTCGTATAATTTATCTTAAGTCTTTTAGATATAGAGATGAACCAATTATATACTCTGAGATAGGTGGGTATGGATTTGATTTACATGGCAATCTGGAAAAAAAGTGGGGTTATGGACATTTAATTAAGAGTAAAGAAGATTTATTCAATAGGATTTTAGAATTGTTAAAAGAATTTGATAAAAGAAAGGCGTGGGTACACGGATTTTGCTATACAGAACTATACGATCAATTTCAAGAAATAAATGGCTTATTAACTATGGATCGTACTCCTAAATTTCCTCCAGAATGGCTTAAAAAAGAATTAGATAACATGTTTTATTAAAAAATTTAAAAAATCAAATCGTGAAACTTACATTTCACGAATATTATTCTAATCCCTTTATTTTAAGTGGTGCTCGAGGGACTGTTCTACGGTATTTAACGGCAGGAAAACCTAATATAAATGCTCCTAAAACAAATCCTTTTATTCCTAAAATCTTCAATATCTCTCTATTTGAGGCTATTGCTCCCTGAACCATTCCAATCCAACATGTCCCAAGACCAAGACTTTCAGCAGCTAGCATACCATAAGTTAAAGCTATTCCCGCATCATTTGCTCGAAGTCCAATCATAGTTGTATTTTTTTCGATGGTTCTATAATATAAAATAATTGCATGAGGTGCATTATGAAAAATGGGTTCTCTTCCAATTGATTTGAAATATTGAAGTGCTTGCTCTCCAGATTGAAATCCCATATATTGATAATTGGTCTTAATTATTTCATCGCTTATTCTTTTCATTTTTTCAGGATCCGATAAAATTAAGTAGCGCCACGATCTGGCATTACTTGCACTCGGTGCATATCTCATTGCTTCAAATACTTTTTCAATTAAATCTTTAGGTACTTTTTTATTTTTATAACGCCTTATGGAACGTTTTGCACGAATGAGGTGGAAAATTTGATCATAATTGACGATTGTTTCAGGTGAATCAATCCCGGCAAAAGTTTCGATATCATCTATCTTTTGTACTAAAATAGCATTTTCAGGACAAACTGCGATACAATGACCACATAAATTACACAAAATTGCTTCTTCATTAAATATTACATCGCCACTTTTTTTTACAATAAAATAACCACGAACGCATTCTTGAGCACAAAGCGTACATTTTGTGCATTTTTCTTGATCAATGCCTACAACTGACATAGAATTAAAAAACCATTGAAAAATTTAAGGTTTTTTAAGATAAAATATAAAGGATTGAAGACCATTTAAATTAACGAAAAAGTTAACAAATCGTCTTATTATAAGTTTAATATTAAGCTTTAGATGCTTTGAAAACAAAATAAAAATATTGAAAAAAATAAAATAGTGCAGATTATGTCTGATGATATTTCATACCTTGACATAAAAACTCTTGAAAATTTTATGAGAGATGTGTTCATAGGATTGGGAGTCCCTAAGGAAGATGCTAATATTATCGCAGAAGTTCTAATCACTTCTGATATCAGAGGGATTGATTCTCATGGAATTCAGCGGTGCAAAATGTATTACGATCGTATCAGAGCAGGAATTTACGAGGTAATTACGAAAATAGATGTAATAAAAGATGGACCTACCACTGCTCTATGGGATGGAAACTGTGGAATGGGACATGTTATTGCCTATAAAGCCATGAAAACAGCCATCGAAAAAGCAAAGAAATATGGATTAGGAGCGGTTGCTGTAAGAAATTCAACCCATTATGGAATTGCGGGGTATTATTCACTCATGGCAAATAAAGAAGGAATGATTGGATTAACTTGTACAAATGCAAGACCTTCAATTCCACCTACATTCGGAGTTGAACCGATGTTAGGTACCAATCCGCTAACATTTGGAGCACCTACAGATGAGGACTTCCCTTTTCTCATAGATTGCGCTACATCTATAATTCAGAGAGGTAAAGTTGAGGTATATAATCGATTAAACAAACAACTTCCCGATGGAGTTATTATTACCTCTGAGGGTAAAACTGAGACTGATCCAGGGAAAGTATTGGAGGATTTAGGAAAAGGTAAAGCAGCTTTATTACCATTAGGGGGAAAAGGTGAGGAAACCTCAGGTTATAAAGGCTACGGTTATGCAACACTAGTAGAAATATTATCCGCAGCATTATCGGGTGGGATTTACTTAAAAGATACAATAGGTATCATGGAGAATGGTCAAAAACGCTTAAAAGTTAGTCACTTCTTTTTAGCAATTAATATCGAGAGCTTTTTATCCTTAGAAACATTTGAGAAAAATGCGGGAAATATCATGAGAGGGCTTAGAAAAGCGAAAAAAGTTCCCGGAAAAGAACGGATATATACAGCAGGAGAAAAGGAATATCTAAAAGAACAAGAAAGAATTAAAACAGGAATTCCGATTAATAAAAATCTTCAGCAAGATATTCTGATTATGCAAAAAGAACTTGGATTAATTCAATATAATTTTCCATTTTAAATAAAAAAATTAAGATTATTTCTCTTTTACATTACTTTGCATCATTAAAAAGAATACCATCTTTACGACCTTCTACTGGTTCTGAATGAAGAATAATTTCTTGTAAATTATCAATTTTTAATTTATCTCTAATATCATTTTCTAAGTCAGTAATATATTCATGTACTTGCATTATATTGAGATCTCCTTCAAAAAAGACGTGAAGTTCCAAAATGCAAGCATTAAATGTTGCCCAAAACTCAAATCCATGAAATCCTTTAACATAAGTATGAGATTTAAGTACGTCTTCTATTAATCGTTTCATTTCATTCATAGTTTCATCATCTATAGTCACACATTCAATATCGGGAGGACTTATTATATCCTCTTTATATTGACTTTCAAGATGAGTAATAATTCTATTTAATTGCGGAACTTGTTGTTTTAATTCATTTTCAAATTCAGTACAAATATCATGCGCTTGTCTTAGTGTTAAATTCTCATTTATATTCATAGTTATAACTAGGAAGTATTTATCCTCAATTCTAAATACATTAATATTTCTGATATTTAAGATTTTAGGGTATTCAGATTTCATTGAAAAGATTAAATTAATTATTTTTTCGCTAAACGATTTTTCGCCTCCTAGGGGATTCATTTCCACAATACATTCGACTTCATAGACCGGAAAAAGCTTATCTCCTAAATCTCGTATTGCTTTTGTTATCTCATGAGCATGAATAACTGATATATGGTCTTCAACAGATAAATGAGCTTCAAAAAATAATTGTCTTCCGCTAGCTCTGATTTTTAAATCATCAACTCCGTTTACATGATCAAGGTTAAAAATTTTTATTCTAATCTCTTCTAAAAGCCTTGAATCTACTGGATTTATATCAGTGAGATCATCCGCACCTTTTTTAGCCAGTTTAAACGAACTAATAATTATCCAAGTAGATAAAACAATACTAAAAAAGGGATCTAAGAATATAATACCGTATAATGCAAATGTAAAGCTTACAATTACGACAATTGCACGTAATGAATCCTGAAACAAGTTTAAACCTTGAATCTCGAGAGAAGGACTCTTATAGCGTCTTCCTTGCCAAATTAAAAATCTCGAAAAGATAAGATTTGTTGAGAAAGAGATTATTAATATGACTAAACCAATGTTCGCATTCGCAACTTGATAAGAATTTGTTAAAATACTCATTATTGCATAGATTATTAATAAAATATATAGATTTATTAAAATAATTCCTTGAATCATAGCCCCGATTGAATCCGTCTTAGTATGGCCGTACATATGTTCGTAGTCTGGCGGTTTCTGACTATGTTTTACAGAATAAAGAGTAATAGAAACAAATACAATATCTACTAAAGTATCGACTGATTCAGATAAAAGACTCAAGCTTCCCGTTATCATCACGCCTAATAATTTCAAGCAAGTCTGAAAGAGTATTATTATCAATGAATAAAACGCAAATCTAGTTTTTTTATCAAGCCCCTTCATCTTTATTTAGAATTTAAAATGATTTTTTAATTTTTATTGTTTTTTAAAACTCCTATATCAAGAAAAAAATAATGATTTATTTAAGAAAAATGATGCCACTTTCAAGTTAACTTCTTGGAACAATAATTTCTAGGTCTGAGATTGGATAAGATGAGCAAGGATGAAAGAAATTAAATTTTTTATCAGCTTCCCTTCTTCCGTCATTTATTGGACTTACGTATAAATCACCATTTATCAAAAGGGAACGACAAAGTCCACATTCTCCTGAACGACAAATTGAGGGTGGAGCTAATTTTGCTCTTTCTATAGCTACAAGAACCGTTTCAATTGCTATTGCAGGGATTTCTTTTGTTTGATTTCCAATATGAACTTTTATCTTAAAGGTCTTTTCAGCAATCTCCTTTGGAAAACCAGGTAAATTGAGGACATCCTTTACTTCACCATACAATTCTTTGCGAATTCTTTTTAATGGTAAATTAAACTTGTTAATTTCTTTATCAACAAAATCGTACATTATCTGGGGTCCGCAGATAAAAAATGAACTTGTATTTATATCCACGTATTTTTTAATAATGTCAGCAGTGATAAATCCTTGTTCACATCCTTCTAGAGTTACCTCCTCACAGCTCAACACAATTATAAGTTTAATCTTATCTGGATATTTTTTTTCCATCTCTTTTAATTCATCATAGAATATGATATCATCTTCTTCGCTACTTCCATAAATTATAGTTAATTTGACATCTAATTTTCCCTCAGCAATTTCTCTCGCGATGGAACGAAATGGCGTAATTCCGGATCCTCCGCCGATACCTACAATATTCTTTAAATCTCGAAGATTATCATAATAAAAATGTCCAGATGGTTCTGAACTTACTAATTTAGTGCCTACTTTCCAATTATTCCAGATATAAGGAGTTAAGAATCCATCATCAGTTTTTTTGATAGAAATTTCATAAAACCCATTTAATGCATCCGTTGGAGAGGAGGATATGGAATATGGTCTTGTTATTACTACATCATTTACCTGAACCTTTAAACTCAAATATTGTCCTGCTCTGAAATAAGCTAATTCTTTAGTATTTGAATCCGGATCGGGAATAAGTTTGAAAGTTTTGGTCGATTTTGTTTCATCTTTAATTTTCTCAATTACTAAATATTGTTTTTTAGGATGAAGTTTGCTGGCGAGTTCGTTCATAGGGTCTGATGTTATTGGTTCACTAGATGCCTTTTCAATTATTTTTTTTCTCTGAGGTACTAATTTTGTGAAAGCAAATAAATCACGCGTAGGACTTTTTATAACTATATCTTCTTCTTTTTTACTCATTTTAGCTCACCTTTATTAATTAAATCTTGTAAAGTTAACAAAGCGGCTGTCTCCCCATCTTTTAAAGCACTGCTATAACCATGACATCTTTTCCCAAAACCTCCACAAAACTCGAGACCTTCAATATGTTTTTCATCATTCATCGACATCAAGCGAGGAATAAAAGAATCCCATGGATCTGGCTCATAACCATACACTACTCCATTATAAGTTCCAGTAAACCTTGCTAAAGTTTGAGGTGTAGCCACTTCAATCTCTTCTATATGTTCTTTAATTGAAATTCCCGTAGCTTTCTCAAAATTATCTATAAGATCTTCAGCAATTTTATTTTTTACTTGAAAGTAATCTTCTGGTTTTACTTTATCCCATACTCCAGGAAGAAATGCAGTCGTTATAGAAAGAATGCATGTTCCTGGAGGAGAACAATCTGGAATAGCAGTATTTAAACAAATCGTAGCTTGTACTTTAGGGCTTTCAAGTTGTTTTAATGAATCATATAATTCCTCGGTATCCATATTTTTATAAATAAAATAACTATAATCTTTAAGTCCTAATTCTTCTGTGGATGCATCTAATCCCATATAGACAACAAATGTGGAAACTGCATGACTCCTAGCGTTAATTTCTTTATAAGCAATTTCGGGAACTTCCGACTTAGGATAAATTAACTTATTATAGGTAAGTGTTGGAGATGCATTACTCACTACATGGTTGGTTTTTATTTTATCGCCATTGGAGGTCTCTACTCCTATAACCTTCCCATTTTCAACGAGTATTTTATTTACTTTCGTATTATATTCTATTTTACCTCCAAATTCTCTAATTTTAGCGTCTAAAGCAGTTGTAAAACCATGAGAACGATTTTTAGGGATATAGGCTTTTCTTAACATATATATATAAGTCATAACAGCAAAGATTGTACAGTTTACTCTATTTGTTGGAAGGCCTAGATACACCCAATAGGCGTTAAGTATTTTCCTAGCTTTTTCAGGGATATTAAGAGCATTTTGCACATCCTCTACCGTATAAGCCGTTGTTTTAAGGAAATTTGAATGTTCTTTTAGTAAGACATTTTGATCAGGATTTCCACGCGTAGCGCCTAAATAGGCTGTTGCATTGGTGATATCCCTACCTAAATCAAAAAATTTTTTCACTGAATTTCTACATCCAGGAACTTCTTTTTCTATAGCGTCAAGAAATTCTTCTATCCCAAATGGCATCGTAACATCAATATCCTCATTGGGATCGGTTAAAATAAGTCTAAATGCTTCGGGCACCTCAACAAATTCACTGTCTAAATTAAGTTTATCCTCAAATAAAGACCTAATACCTCCTTTATCCGTCGTTGGACCATAATCAGCAAGTTCGTGGAGTGAAGTTTCAAATTCAAATCTTCCTCTTACAAAACTAGAAGCAAATCCTCCAGGTAGGTTATGTTGTTCTAAAAGTAATATTTTTGCGCCCTTCATTGCTAAAGTTGCTGCTGCGACTAGCCCTCCATTGCCTGCCCCAATAATTACAGCATCATAAAATTCACTAAACTGTTGTTCAGCTAATTGTTCAATCATTTTTATAAAATCGCCTTTAAATTTTATTATATTGTATAATTAAATTTAATAGATAGATATATTTGAAGATTTAATAATATTTTTTTGGTTTTGGTAAAAACGAGTTATTTTTTCGCGGGAGAAGCATAACAGTAATCGCAATTATGTTTACAGCGAAATATACCGGTATATCCTCCAATATCTTTAGATTTAAAACAGCCACAATCCTTACGCTGTCCGGAATCTCTAACCTTTAAAATTGGTTCCCCTATAATTTTTTCAATTTTATATGCATCTATACAATGAGCTTGTTCAATACCCTCTATTTGAAGCAGGTCAGGCTGACAACAAGCCTTCATTTCTACATTATTTTTAGAACAGATTTTCTTTAAATGATTGATAATTTCTACTTTTTTTGCTAGAGAAAGATCAATAGGGGTATAACCTCTTGATAACATGCGATTTTTTACTTTAGTATAAATTGTAGCAAATGAAAATATCATTTCCCTCAATCCAAGGGAAGAGATATTTTCTATTATATATTCAAATTTATCAAGATTACTTTTTATCCCATTATATCCTTTCTTTTTGTACACTATAATTGGATCAAATCTGAAATTTATAGCTAAGGTGCCAAATTCTTCGATTAGCCATGCTAATTGTTGAAACCTTTCCTCTAACGTGGCTGTGATGTTATTTTCCAATTCCGAGGGCGAATTAATAGTAAATTGAAAGTAATGTCCTTTATATTTTTTAAAGATAGATTTGTACATTTTATAAGTTTGAATCCACTCTCTAAAATTTTTTGACCACCATACCCAACATTTCACATCGTCAGGGCTCAATGAAACAAGGGATACCTGTTTGCTATTAAAAGGATTAATTACCTCGACATATCCCAATTTAATTTTATCTATAACCCAATCCATTAAAAATGCGGGAATATCAGTTCTACGGGAACATGAAACAATGGGAGATTTAGTAATTGAAGATTTATCTAAAGTCATCGATTTTTATAAAAATTTTATAAATTTTTCTCTCAATTAAATCTATAATTTAATATGTCAAAAATTTTTTTACTAAATTAGATTTTAAATCTATAACAATGTAAATTGGGGAGATTTTAAGTCAAAAATGAAAAATCGTAGCCAGAATTCATGTCTATTATAGAAAAGCATCTAAATTCCTAGATAAAAAATTCTTTGCTTTTTCCATCATTGTTTTTGGTCCATCAAAGGTAGCTTTTTTAATTGCTTTCTCGTAGGGAAGCCATTTAAATTCGGTATGCTCAAAACTTAATACAACATCCTTTATTTTCGTTCTAATTAGATAACATGTAACTGTCTTAAAAATAAGATTACCTTTAAATCTATAGTGATAACTAAATTCTTCTTTAAAACCTTTAATGAAGCTTGCTTCAGATATACCAGTTTCTTCTTTTAATTCTCTTAATATTGTTTGTTTATCAGTTTCTCCCTCCTCCTGATTTCCTTTTACAAGCCCCCAATGTCCCATACCATATTTGAGCAATAAGTATTGATCTTCATTAACTAATACTGCTGCTATTGAATGTTCTCTCTTCATTATTTTCTCTTATTAATAAATTTGTTAATATTAGATATCAAGGTTAAAACCATTATTAAGAGATGATTTTTTAAAATTGCCAAATGACTTTCTGTTTAGAATTAGTTCACATCCATGTTCGGGTGAATCTCTGGCTTTTATTAAAATAGTATTCTTTTTTGGAATTATGTCAAATTCAATGAATACCTTCTCCTCTATAAAATCGAATTTTTTCATTAGTATTCCATCAATACCAAATATAAATTGTCCTTTAAAGTCTATAAAAAGATCCCCAAAATGTTTTTTAGCATACGCAGTGGCGTAGGCCGCTGAACCA
Source organism: Promethearchaeota archaeon (assembly GCA_048941265.1). Classification (GTDB taxonomy): domain Archaea; phylum Asgardarchaeota; class Lokiarchaeia; order Sigyniarchaeales; family SOKP01; genus LW40-45. The sequence continues at coordinate 11,022 of JBHLNT010000046.1, read as the reverse complement.
TTTCCCCAATCTAAATTAACAATTCCACGATTTCTTTGATCTTTACCAGAATGCCCATAATTTTCAAAAAGAATTCCTTTATCAATTCCATCAACAGTATCTAACCCCTTTAAATTACCCGAACAAATTTCTTTAAATTCAGGAATCATCTGCGTTACCCAGCTTGCCCGTAATGCTGCAATTCCACGCTCCATGTATTCATATTTCCCTGTTTCTAAGTAATATTCCATGTACGTTTTCACAAAAAGGGCTTGACGTGCATCATTTAATTCCGCATCTGCGTTTTGTACTCCAAAACCTCCAAACGTATCAATACTAATATAAGGCATATTCCAAACCTGTTGAAATAATGAAAGTGTGGCGAGAATCTGCTCACCCAATTTTAGATATTCTATCTTTTTAGTTATTTTGTATAATTCTTTAAAGCTCTCAGCACACCAGTAAATGCAGAGATTATTTTTAATATGGCTTTTTGAATTGTTATCATAATTAAAGGGTGGAGGATAAGTACAAGAGTAAAATGCCTCAAAATCATGCCATTTGTCATCTGGGATAATTTCATTTTCAATATATTGGGAAATTTTTTCACATACTTCAATGATTTCTTTATCTCGGGATATTTTATAATATTCTAAAAGAAACATTAATGGAGCACCTGAACTAGCAGAATCTATTAAATCTTCTTTAATGATGGGGGCATTAGTTTCTTGATTAAAATTAATAATAATAGGAATAGCACCATTTTCTAACTGAATTTCTTTTAATAGATGAGCTAATTGTTTACATTTCTGTCTTATCCGTTGCTCATTACCTCCAAAATCTTGAAATAGCTTTATTGTCCAATACATTGTTAAAGAAGCATCTACAACATTAAAATCCTCAAGACAAAAAAAAGCGTGTACTCCATTTACGATTGAGTATTCATCTGAATTATACCCAGCAGGTAATATTAAACTGGGGAAAATACCGTTAATGTCTGGAAGAAATAATACAGTGTTTAACATTTTTTCAGCTTTTTCTAAGTAATTCATATCGGACCACTTCTCTCCAAAAAATCTCAATCCATAACTGGATCTTATATTTGAAAACCATGCATTATTCCAAATGACTGCTGTTCCTGGAGAATAAAAACGTTGTTTTTTAAATGTTTGCATCTCTTTAGGTTGAATAAATTTTATAGGCAACTTATTTTTTCCCACTCCCGATTGCTGCCAAAATCCACCACATTCAACATTATTAATTTTAAAGTTACCCCAGAAGTTATGTCTTTCAAAAATTGCCTTAAAAGCTTCTTTCACATTGATTTCATAAGGCACAACTTGAGGATTTATGCTTTCATAAAACGCTCTTCGTCCATATTTTTCCCAAAAGAAGTGATTAATATATTCAAGAATTTCCTTGACATTTTTTTCATTGAAAGCAATAATATAATATCTAAAAGTTAAATTGGTGTTCTTTTTAACCTCATATTCATAAGAAGGTCTATGTTTAAAATATACGTGCTTATAGGGTTTATAATTTCCATAACCAAATGACATTTCTGGTAAGTTATCATCTTCAGGGTGTAAGTTCAAATCTAAAAATGTTTGAAATGGCCTATTTTGTCCTAATGTCTTAAGATCCGGAAAAAATGCAAAAGAAATATTCCCCTTTTTATAAATTATAACAGGTGATCGAAAGACATGATCTCCAATTACAAAATTTTCCTTGGGGACTAAATGGGGCACCCATGTATAATCAGGATTTTTTCCCAATAAAATCTCATAATTAACAATAAGTTTAGAGAATGTTATATCGCGTTTATTTAATAATTTATATCGTATATGAAGAATATTATCTTCTTCGAGGCAATAATCTAAATTTAACTTAAAATCCTCATCATCTAACTGATAATAGGTTTTTTTTTTGGTCCTTTTTAAATAATTTAACGATTTACTGAAAATTCTTTTATTCGACCACACCCTTAAAGTGCTATTCCCGTTAAAATTTTTAAGAATGGGAACCCAAGTGTTATTGTTTTTAACCTCAATGATTTCTTCAGTAAATTTTTCATATTCTTCAATTAAAACCCTCATTTGTTCCCTTTCAAGGATAATCTTAGCTATTTTTAGCACCTATATCATTTAATACAACGTTTTTAAAGAAACAGATTTAACTTTTTAAAGCTTCTAATATTTTTAATCATTATGATTCCTTCGATAGAATGGATAGATAATAAAGTTAAAATGATAGATCAGACCCTGCTTCCCCACGAGCTTAAATTTTTAGAGTTCGATAATTATAGAGATGTAGCTCAATCAATAAAAGTAATGAATATTCGGGGCGCTCCGGCTATTGGAGTAGCTGCAGCAATGGGAATGGCATTAGCTACGATTGAATATAAGGACCTTCCAAAGGAGAGGTTTCTTAAATCAATGGAAGAGGCTGCGAATGTTATCCGAAGCACGCGGCCAACTGCATCAAATTTGTTTTGGGCGGTTAATAGAATTTGGAAGATAATAAGTACCTTTCCCGATGAACCTTCAAATATTTCAGAACTTGTAATAGAAGAAGCTAAAATTATGGCTCAAGAAGATGTTAATGTTAATAAGGCATTGGGAAAAAATGGAGCTGCTTTATTATCAGATGGCGATGTTGTTTTAACCCATTGTAATGCAGGTTCTCTCGCAACTGTTCAATATGGAACGGCATTAGCTCCGATTAGAGCAGCTATTGAAGAGGGAAAAAAAATTTCAGTAATTGCTGATGAAACAAGGCCAAGACTTCAAGGTGCAAGGCTTACTGCTTATGAATTGCATTATGATAATATACCTGTAAAGGTTATATCAGACACCTCGTCCGGTTTAATTATGAGATTAGGGAAAATAGATAAAGTTATTGTAGGTACAGATCGGGTGACATCTGATGCAGTTTTTAATAAAATAGGCACTTACTTAGTTGCTTTAGCTGCAAAAGATAATAATATCCCATTTTATGTAGCAGCGCCAACATCTACATTATCTCTTCAAGAAACCATTGAGGATGTCACCATTGAACAAAGAGACGACTCCGAAGTTAGTAACGTTCTTGGTAAAGTCCAAATTGTTCCCGATGGTGTTGAATGCTTAAACTATGCTTTTGATATAACGCCTTTTAGGTTGGTTACTGGAATTATTACTGAAGATGGAATCTTTACACCTAAAGAGCTTTTAAAGAAATATAAAAAACCTAATTAAGTATTTAAATTTCATTTTTCATTACAACTTAGAAAAATCTCATTGTGTTTAATAACTAAAAAATATCTTTTTTAATGCTTAAAATTAAAATTCATCATCTTTATCTGAAATAATAAGTTTGCTGGTTTATAATTTCTCTCTCTTTGATCGGAATAATAGTCTTTAGTATTTTCTTAACTTCAGATATTTCATTACTTAAAATATATCACCCTAAATATTCTGGTAGCCAATTTTCCATGTCTCTTTCAATACTAAATCCAATCCAATAATTGGACTCAAGACGATCCAAATTAAACTTAAAACAATTAATATTATCTTATTCTACAAATTTTTAAACTAGTAATATTACTTTTTTTATGAATAGATAAATTAATAAATAATTTTCTAAGGGGTTGCTGGTAGATAACTGAGATTGATTTAAAATATATTAAACAAGATATAAGAGATGGAAAATATGGAGAAGCTTTAGATAATTTAATATCATTAATTAATAGCGATAATAATCATTCATTATTACCAGAAATTTTAACTGGAATATTAGAAATTCAAGAAAACGGTTTCGATTTATCTTTAGAACAGTTACAAAAAATAAAACCTCTTATAGATAGTTTTGATGAAAATATACAAGAAATGGCAATCTATCTATTTTCTAATAACATCATCAAAAATAAAAATTTAGTTAAGAGTGAAATTAAATTTATAATTTCACGAATGAATGGATTTGAACCATTTGTCAGGGAAACATTTATTAATATATTAATTGAAATTTTTTTTGAATTTTCAGAATATCAACAAGATATATTAGAGTGTTTAATAAGAAGTTTAAAAGATGAAATTTGGACAACTAGGATTAAAATTATTCAATTTTTAAACAAAATCTCTTTACAGATGGCTACTGAAATAAGAAAATTTGATAAAGAATTAGAGGTTTTATATGATGAAAAAGATGTTGATGTAATACGAGAAGTTCTTGACTTTTTATTAAAACTATTCATAGAAACATTTGCAGTTGAAGATATTACAAATTTGGTTAAGTCTATACCTAATCGAGAATGGTTAGCACAAGAAAAAATTTTATTTTTAATAGGTAAAATCGCAATTAAAAAAAAAGAATTAATAAAACCTATCAAAAAAGAGTTATTCTTTCTTTTGGATTATGATGATTATTTAATAAATAATTTAATAGTTAAAATTATCAAGGAAATTATTGAATATCATCCTGTATTATTTGATGATATCTTATTTTCTCTCATAAAAAATAAGAAATTAGATAATTTAGGAGCAATTGAGGATATTTTAAGACATTCAATAGTTAAACACGGTTTTAACAGGTTTTATAATATTTTCAAAGATTTGACATTATCAGATGATCAAATTTTTTCAATGCTAAATAGTGTAATACGAAACTTATATAATTCAAATCTTCAATTGATGAAAAATATTTTTTCTAAATTATTAACCTATATATTAGATAATCTTACCCAATTTAATTATTTAAAATTAAGAATGATATTATCTCCTAATCCGCATTATGACATCTATTCAACATGTTATGATATATTAATTTCGAAAGGATTAATGGATGACGAAAATGAAGAAAATAGAAGGCAGAACTTAATAAAATTACTTTACGATATAATGCCTCAACTTAGTTATATGACTATGAGTGTTTGGTTGGATTTGAATTTGAAACAAGGAGGTCAAGTTAAAATAACGGAATTATGTGATAAATTTCATCTGACTAAATCAAAATTAATGGAGATTTTAAAGATTCTCTTAAAGAGTAAAATGCTTAGAGTCGTAATCAATAAAGACATTATTGAACCAATAAGAGATATTAGTGATATAGAAGATGATTTATTATTCTTAAAAAAATGGAGAATTACACATAGCTTGAAAACATTTGATTATGATGTTCAATTACTTGTTAAAATTAAAAATACTTCAGCAGTTATAATTTCGAATTTATCAATATTTATTGATTATCCAAAAAATCTAGATTTTAGAGCCGAGTATGATGATAATGATAAATATATCCCTCCAAGACTTAAACCAAATCAAGATTTTATATTAACATGGAAGTTTCATAATTATCAATTAGAACGTACAAAACCAATAACAGATAGTTTGGAGATCATACTAATTTATCAGAAAGAAGAAATAGTGTATAGCAAGGTAAAAAGGTTAGATATTTTACTTCTGTAACTATTAAAACTAAAATTATTACCTTAAAACAAAAAAATTCAGTTTTTATTCATTTGTATCTGGAATTTCCAAACCTTTAAAAAGACTTATCTTTTGAGTTTCATTATTATCATTTTCTTGTCCAGTATATCCTATATAAACCCATTTTATCATATCTTGTAAAACATAATGCCCATCCCAAGGAGCTCCAACTGGTTGGATATTATGTTCTCCAATCCTAGGAAATCTATAAGCTCCAATTAAAGATAAATCCTCAGCTACTTTCTTTACAAAATCATCTGTTCCATAAATTGAGACAGTTTGCATGTATTTCTGTAATTTTTCTTTTCTTATAGAGTATATTAGGTTCTGAATATTAAAGATTCTTGTCACAATCACGAATCTATCTTGACACATATCAATTTCTTTCATTTTTGGTAAATCTCGGAAATAGATTACTGTCCAATCAAGTTTGTTCTTTGGAGGAGTAAAAATACGTGCGGCTTTGTTGATACTATAATTCATGAAAAAATATTCTCGTTTTTTAGCTGTTGATAAGCTATCTACGCTTGTCAAATGAGCTCGTGGGAGAATCTCATCTATTTTTTCAAATCCCTTAGCTAGCATTTTAGCAAAACCTTTCGGAGATAATTCTGAGCATTCATTTCTAAGTAATTTTAAAGATCTTTGCATAAGAGTAGAGATTTCAGAACCACTTGATTCATCAACATTATAATCAAAAAACTTATTATTAGGTTGAGAAGATCCCTGTAAATCTGAAGATTTTGAAGATAAATCATTTGTATATTTTTCGAATGTGGCTGATTTTTGAGGATCATCAACAATATAGATAACCCTCGGGCTTAAACAAGCCTTTTGATTCCAACAAATGATATCAATTGCTAATTTTTGAGCAATTTCTCTCATTTGATTAATATCTTTAAAAATATCCTCCGAAATAACACTAAAGGAAAGTTTTGGACCATGGTCAATTATTTTTATTCCATAATGATATGCTTTTCGTCTTACTTCTTCAATTGAATCAATACCACCCCATGCAAGAACACCATCTATAGTTCCTGAATGAAATAGAGCATCATATATATCAGTTCTACTTCCTTTCCAGTAAAGAGCAACAATTTCATTAGCTATTTTTTTATCTATGTCTGCTATTGATTCGCATAATCTGACTGTAATATATGGTTCTCCATGTGAGAGTTTTATTAAATTCACATTTTTAGTTATTAATCCATAAAATATTGTTAACAATCCTAAATTAAATGCATTTCCAGCCATATTATGTAAAATTAAACCTCTTGGTTGAGCATGAATTCTCATGTCTCCTTTTGTAACCCAATCTTCTAAATAATTTTTCCCCCCTATCTCTCCCATCAATTCTGCTTCAGCTATGCCTCTACTCCATAAGGATAATGTTCCCATTAATTCGATTTCGCATAATTTTTTTGATTGTCCTGTCATCAATGCTATAATTTCTAAAGCTTCCTTATGGATATCATAGTTAGGATTACGCCATAAATCTCCTACATGATCAATAACTTCTAATATATCATCTATATTTCTATCATGAGCTCTTCTTTTTTTCAAAGCTAACTTCTCAGCAATATTCAGCACTTCTTCCTTTTCAAATATAGGAAATTCGATTTCTAATATATCATCGTGTCTTTTAATTACTTCTTTTGTTGAGTTTTCTTTATAGATAGGTTGAAAAACAAAAGCTGGAATATTAATTTTTTTTATCATTCACTTATACCTCCAAATTATTAAAAATAAAAAAAAAATATTTTTAAATTATTTCTTTAAAATTGAATTTGATTGACTTAGTATCCCCTACAATTTTGACTCTAAATCATATTGACTTTATCCTATTTGTATTCTTTTTAATTTTTTAACTTAAAGTATCATCAGCAATTTGAGCACCACAACCTCTTGCTTCAGCACCTTCAGCTCTACCCTCAATTTCTAATATTTTACCTTGTCTTCCACATGGGCATTCGTTTACCATTGTTATTCTTGCGATATCGTCCTGAAGTATTGAAATTCCTGCATAGCTATATGCGATTGGATTAATTATATTTATCAAACCTCTTTCTCCCATCTCAACAGGTTCAAGCGTTTCAACATCTCTTATAATTACATCTTGCCATGGAAGACAATGTTTGTTATGATATTCACATTCAGAAATAAAACAATCCGTTTCTGTAAAGCTGTATGTATCAAGAATATGTTGTTTAGGAATTCCTAAAATTTTTGACATATCCTCACGAAATTTTTCAGGTGTAATTGGAGGTCCAGAATAAGTTTTCCAGCCCCCTCCAAATATTAGAAAAGATTCTTCTCCTATGTCAAAAACTTGACCTGTTTTATCATAATAGCCTTTTAATGTGGAGTAGATTATAGGAACTGCACCTCCAATCCATCCATAACCTTTTGCTTTTGGATTTGAATTTAGAAAACCAAATGTAGTGTCAGGATCAAATTCAAACATTTTTCCTTGTTTTCTTGCTTCTTCGTCTGCTAATTTCAAAGCGTAAACTCGTTTATCCATAGGAAGTCTATTTTCTACGTTAAAAATATAACTCATGTGATGTTGAGGTTCTTGGACTTTATCTTTAATTGTAAATCTTTGTCTTACAGGGGGTTGAAACATAAGAGTCCAATCATATTCTGTACAATTTGACATCATGCTAAAAACCGTATGCATTGCCCTAAAATATCTTACTAAATTTATATTATCTCTTCCTATCATTGAAGGATCTCCAGAAGTCCCACTTGAAAGTGTCCATATCTGGATATCACTTTCTGGAACACAGAGAAACCCTTTTGGTTTTCCAGATTTGACTTTAAAGTTTGCAGTAGTTAAATACGGAATTTTACTTATATCCTCAGATGATTTTAAATCCCTAAGTGGATTAAAATTTTTCTGCTTGCAAAACTGACGATAAGATACACAGCTCTCAAATTGGTGACTTGTAGTCTCATTAATAGCCTTAAATCTCTGTGTTTCTAATTCTTTTAAATTCTTTTTATCAAAAAAAATTTCTGCTTTTTCTAATATATTATCGATTATCATTTTATCCTTTTCTACCTAATTTCTTAAAATAGTGATTTTTATACAAACAAAATATTTTCTAAAAATCACTTTATACTACACATATAAGATTTTATATTTATATTTTCTTTATTCCCACTTTATGTTATAGCGATTCTTAAAGATTATATCAATATATAAAAATATATAAAGTTTAAAAAAAAAAGAGTTACATTAGTTAGTTTTCTTTAGTAATTCAATCTCCACCAGCTAAAGTAATAAAAGTCATATTATTAAAATAAAAATCTAAATCCCTTCGCCCAAATATTTCACCACCAGAACCAACGATCATTCGAGGAATATCTTTTCCAATAGTATCATCAATTGTTTTAACAATATTAGGAAGATTATCACCATAAGCAAAAAATCTAATACCACAATCAAATCCTAAGAGAAATTTTGGTTCAGATAAATTATTTAAAGCTTGACTCACTGCACTTTGAGCTGTTTTATGCAAAATTTTCATATTACTTTGAAATATTTGAATCTCTTTTGGAACTTTATTAAAAGGAAATCCTGTTATAATAAGGCTTTCAAGATCAGGATTGGTCATTGTTGCGACAAGATGTATTACTTCTTTATCATTCGATTTTTCCGTAGTACCAACGATATTATAATAGTTAAGATAATCAGAACTTTTTAATTCTTTTAAAGATTCTATTTTGATATTAGCAGCGTCGCACAGACCTTTTAATGCTGGTTTTCCATCAATTCTTAAAAGAAAACTTCCAATATTTTTATTAACAGTTGCTGAATTCCCTGTATATTCTGCACCTGCAGAATATCCCAGTCCAAATTTAGTTGATCCAATTGGAGAAATCACGGCTCCAATAAAATTATCATCTCCAACTTCATCATTATAAAATTCTACAGAATCATAATTCCTTACATTTGTAGCAGCATTACCAATTATTGACCATTTCCATCCCTTAGCATAAAGAGATTCTAATAATTCTTGGGCGGAAGATACTCCTAATCCTTTTTCTTTGAATTCTTCGAGTTGTTTCATAAACATTTTTCTCACTAAACCAGAAAAAAGAGATACAAATCGACTATTCAGAGATTTTTGTTTATCTAAAACTTCTTTAGGAAATTTTAATCCATCTAAAAATATTAACATAAAACGATTATCATTTGGTGTTAAATTTAGACTGTCTTGATAAACTTTTTCAGCAATTTTTTCATACTCTAATCTTGATTTTGGAAAATTATAAGAATTATCGATAGTAAAATCGCCACCAATTAACATTAATCCGACACTTTTTAATGCGAATCGATCTCCTACCAAGATCCCATTTACTGTACTTCCGATTAGAATAATATCTGTACCAATTTCTTCTCTAACACCTTTTAATATCTCATTATAATTATATGCTCTACGAGTTAATGAATCTACTGCTAGGATTGCTAATTTAGGTTTAGAATTCATAGCATTGAGGGCTTCTTGTGCTACTTTTCTTCCTGCTTTATAACTATCTTTTTCAATTGAAATTCCTACACCGGCATCTAACATTTAATTTGCACTTTTTCAATAATTTTTAATTTTATAACTTTTTAGAAAAATTTTTAATTTTTACAATAACATCTGTCAGGTTTTCAGAAATATCTTTTAAAAACACTTTTAATTGTTCTTTTAATATAAGGATTGGATCATCACCTTCTAATGTATCACCTTCTGAAGCGTCAATCTTTAAACCTTCTGTAGTATTAACTTTTTCTTCTGCATTTATTGAAACTTCAATTTCTATTTTTTCTCTTTCTTTTAAATCAACTTTTTCTAATGATGTAATTATTTTTTCTTCAGAAATGATAGGGAAATTTTCAGGTTCGCTCCCATCCTCTACAACTTCTATACTAGCACCATAAAGTTTTTCTTTAGATTTTATTTTTGTTGCAGACGCTCCTGCGATATATTTATCTTGAATATTTGCATTAGAACCACTCCAAATCCAGATCTTAGGCCTCTTGCTTTGTTTATCTAAAATAATATAAATTCCATCATTATCAAGTTTTATATCATTGATAGGAATAATTTCACGGTTTTTAACCTTATATAACTTCAAACTCATTATTAATCCTTTTTTATCTGTTTATCATTCTATTAATCCAATTATCAATTCTATTCTGGTATATTTTTATATATTCTTCTTGAAATTTATTCGTAATTTTGCTTACTTCTCTTGAAGTTTTTGAAATATCAAAAAGTGCTAATGAGGTTCCAAAATTATCAAGTATCGTATCCTTCAATAGATCTAGTAATTGTGCAAATTTTACTCCTGTAACGGATTGTAATTCTTGTTTTAACGATTCAAATATTAATTTGAGTATAACATTTTTCTCTTTTTGAGGTTTATCAGGTAAAGTTTCTATCATTTTAATAATATCTTTTCGTTCTTCAATGTCTAGTAAAGTAGGAGCAGTTTCTTTAATTTCTATAGAAGGAGGTATTATTTCTGAAGGAGGTATTATTTCTGAAGGAGGTATTATTTCTGAAGGAGGTATTATTTCTGAAGG